>CALGZA010000063.1 GCA_937934595.1 uncultured Verrucomicrobiales bacterium
CTCTTCCACTTGAATCAATCCCTCAAGCTCAGTTCATCGTTAACCTAATAACACAGTAAATCGTTTCGAATGATTCACTAAAACTGACTCCGTATTGTCCAAGCCATATGTTGTAAAAAGATCGTTTACGAGGAATTCAACTAACCAACTTGCAACGTGTGCTAACCAGCTTTTTGTTTCTCTCGTCCTCCCTTTGGCAGGTGAGGCGGGGCGCAATCTACAAAAAAACTCGAAATTGTCAACATCTCTCTGCTCTTTTTTTTGTTTATTTTTAATCAAAAAAATAAACAGCTAAGTTACAATAAGTTATAAACATCTCTTTGAACATCATTCACCCTAATTGGCGTTACCCCAGCATCAACAATCTCGTCATTTTGCTCATCATCACAGACCACCACGAGTGCTCGCACACTTAAACCCGCCCTCCGCCACTCCATTAGCAACTCTTTACGCTCGGAAGTAAATTGAGAAAAAACAACAATACAGAAAGAAAACTCTTCCGCCGACCTCAGAACATGACTCGATAAATTCTCCCAATCAGGCTGAACTTCCAGCTCAACAGAAGCCAAATGCTCTAATATCCTCTCCGGTCGCTCTACACCCTTACCTACTGTAAGAATTTGTGACCCTTGCTTCATGAAAATAAAATCTAATAAACACTCACGTGTATCTAGAGAGCACGCAAAAGATGCAGCCAAAGAAATAGCACATTCAAAACACTCCAAACTATCATACGATCCGTTCGTATCCAGTATTAGACCGTAACGAGGAAAAAACATATCTTCATATTCCCTAACTACTGGTTCACCTATTTTAGCCCATGCCCTCCAATCAATACTACGTAAATTATCACCAGCCCGATACTGCCTCATACCAACAAATTCACCAGAATTACCTATCGACCCTGAAGATAAAAGCCCTCCATACTGATCGCCTGCTACACCGCGCCACACCGCTTCGGGAAGCTTATAACGCCGTGGCAAAACAAGCACGTAATCTACCTCAGATTCAACTAACTTACATTTACATACCAAATTAAAAGGGTCAGGAAGATACAACTTCATACTACTAAACTCTAGACGCCCCCGTCTCAACGGCAAACAATCCATAACCAGATCAACCACCCCAGAACTCTCAATGACTGTAACAACTTCAGATTTCGTAAAAAAACTCACTTTCATCCGACAAAGCCATAGCCAACGATAGTAAGCAAATAAACGATCAAAACCATTTCTCAAATGCTCATGCGGCTCGCGTGCCACCAAAAACTCCTCCCTGCTTGGTCTGTGATCAACAGCCACATCACGAAGTAAGAACGAGCTCATTTCTAGGTTACTCTTATTTTTACACCTTACACCATAAGTAAACTCTTTACCAGCAGTCACAAATTGAGGCAAATCCCTTACCACCTCTAAACACCCACTTCTAAAAGAAACAGTAATTACCGCAAACAGCATCAAACCCATAAGCATTACTAAAAGATATAGTGTAGACAGCTTATAATATGATATAAATATAACTGCTAAAATCGGAAATAGTAATAAAACAACATAACCAACAGGAGACAATCTTTCAGATACAAATCGCTTCAACGAACTGACAACCCTGTAAAAATAATATAATATAAACTGCAGTTTACCTACCATTACTCATCTACGCTGGCACAGGAACCTCATCCAATATTCTTTGAACATACCCCTCTGCAGTAGAGCCAGAATAAATAGCTTCCGCCCCTAAAACAAGTCTATGCGCTATAACATCAACGGCACAGCACTTAATTATATCAGGCGTAACAAAACTCTTACCCCTCATCAAACTGAGAGCCTGAGATACTTTCATCAAAGCGAGCGAAGCCCTCGGCGACGCGGCCAACTTAATATCGGGCATCCCCCTAGTGGCAGATACAATCTCAACTATGTAGCACTTCAACTCATCAGATATATCCACAGCAGCAACATCTGCCCTCCAGCTCAACACCTCTTCGAGCGTAACTACTCCATCAAGGTCGTCAATCGGATGCTTAACAGACTGTTGCTCAGTTAAAATCATAATCTCATCCTCCCTACTCACATAACCCAGCGAACAACACATCATAAATCTATCCATTTGAGCCTCTGGCAGCGGAAAAGTCCCTCGGAACTCTACTGGGTTCTGCGTAGCGATAACAAAAAACATATCCCCAAAATCATAACACACACCTTCTATAGTAGCTTGCTTCTCAGCCATAACTTCTAACAACGCACTCTGAGCTCTAGGAGATGCCCTATTAATCTCATCAGCCAATAATATGTTAGAAAATACAGGCCCCTTTTTAAAACTAAATTCAGCAGTCCGCGGATCTAAAATGGAAACCCCAAGAATATCAGAAGGCATCAGATCCGGAGTAAATTGAATCCGCTGAAAAACCGACTCAGAAATCGATTTTGCCAATGCCTTAGCCAGCGTGGTTTTCCCAGTACCAGGATAGTCTTCTAACAAAAGATGCCCCCCAGCCCCCAGACAACACATGATCTTTTCCACTAATTCATTTTGCCCCTTAATAACTGAAGCAACCGAATTATGAATCTTCTCCCACGTTTCCATATAAATGATACCTACTCAACTAAGTCTCGAAATTTATCCTCATATGACTGCTCTTTACTACCATCATCACTAGCACCCTTTTTCATAGAGGCAATAACACCCTTAAATTTATCAGCAAGATCGTCCTCAGGATCTGAAGCCCCTCCACTCATAACCACATCCGCCCATACATAAGCACCGTCATCTTCAGTAAAAACCTCTTTGATCAGCCTACCCTTCTTACCCGTAATAACCATGACAGGCAAACCCACTTTAAGCTCACCCGACAACGCACCATCCTCACCAATACTCAACGCCCCAACGATACGAAGCTGCCCATCCTGAACCAAATCAATATCCGTAAATTCCATGCGCCTCCTAGTCCACCTCAAAGTCATCTTAGACTCATCAGTAAATTGAGGTTTTAGATAATAGTCATCTCTCAGATGCTCAGAAATGGTATTTATAAAATCAAAATCATTAACCCATATCTGCTTTGATACTATAGTAGTAGTAATATCAAATGTTTCTACATCCCCGACACGCATCTTTATAGCCCCCTTGCCTTCCTTAATTTTACCGTTAAAAAACTTCCTAGCCCTAGGATCCATCCAATCCTTCAATACAAAATCCCTTAACTCGACCTCAAGATCAATCGGACTACCCTCAAAATAACCAATATCTCCATCTACATTCACCCCACCAAGATGCCTATTTGAATCTAATGCCAAAAATACCGACGCACTCGAAGAATCAAAACTCACCAATCCTGATTGCACCTTAAAATCTCCAAACTTTGGGGTCCTAAACAACCCACCATTTATCCTGAACTGATTACCATCCTCACGATTAGTCCTCAAAGAAACTGAACCCTTCGAAAAACCCCACATCGAACCCTCCCCGAAATTAACATTAAACTCAGAACACTGGTAAAGGTCAAAATTAGCATCGACAGGACGCTCAGCTATAACTTTAAAATTCGGCACACCTTTACCCATCTCAAGCATAAGATCAGCCTTATCTACACCTAATGCCCCTCCTCCAATTCCACTCCCAATAAACGCTAACATACCATAATCAGAGTGAATATCTTTCAACTTCAAACTCTTAATCAAAGTATCACCCTCTGACCAACTCAAATGAACCTTACTCAACTTCGCTGAAGCAGGACTCACGTCTAACTTACCCATCTCCACATCTGCACCAGTCGCATTCACCACAGTCTCCACCACGCTAGATTTAAATCTACTACCATTATAGTAACCCAGCATAACACTGAAAGCTATAACTGACAGCAATATCATTGCCACACCAACAGCTATCAATATCACTCTTTGCCTACTCCTCTTCTTCTCCTTCTCTTTCTTAGGCTGCAAGCTCCTGCGCTTCTTGGACCTAACTTTGATAACCTCAGAGCCATCAGGCCTGACTACTAATTCACCTCCATCCACTTTAGGTAAAGATTTCTTAGCAGAACCCTCCTTCAGGTTGCGCATCATTTCATCCAGAGGGATGTTTTCATTATTATCAGACACAATGTAATAGGTAAGTTTAGGAGGAATCAGGACACAATATTATTATCAGAGAACATCAAAGAACTTATCTATTTCTCCAAGGCTCACCAGTCGGATCAACTAACTCCACCTTCACAAAAACAACAACAGCCTTCTTAACATTTCTTAAACCCTCAGTCTGAAAAAATCGACCAACTAAAGGCAGATCACCCAATACCGGCACCTTGTCGCTCACTTTGTCTATTCTAGACTGAACCAGACCACCAATAACCATAGTATGCCCATCTTGGATAGTAACATTAGTATTCACTTTTAATACCTTAAAAACAGGATGCAAATTTAAGTTACCAGAATAAACCAACGGCACAGTGGCTCCTGTTATTGGATCAATACTAATTGTCTGCAAAGGACTTGAATAATTCACAAACCCATCAAGCGTAATAATCTCAGGATTAACATTCAGATCAATAGTTTGCCTATCTTCACTCACAGTAGGTTCAACCTCCATCTTAAAACCCAAACGCTTAGTCTCGAAACCAGTAGGAGTTGAAGGTGTTGGCAAACCACCACCGTTCGCCACTTCACCAGGCTCATACTCAGTCGCGTAGGTTATATCATTACCAGAATATACATAAGACCTCTGGCCAGCTATAGTAATCGCAGTAGATTGATGCATCACAGAAGTATCTTTCTTTTGACTAAGGGCTCTTAAAATAGTCTGGAAAGTAGCACCATTTATCTGACCAGTAACCTGAAGCGGCGCCGCTGACCTTGTAGGATCATTAGTAGTAATACCTGCTATTCTAGAATCTATATTGTCACCACTAAACATCTGATTACCGCTCCTTAAACCTGAGGTCAAAGGACTACCAATAGTCGGAGTACCACCAACACTATTCTGCAATGGAAAAACCGGTGAACCAGAACCTTGTGTTCCTCCTGTAGCAAAAACATTATTCTTTATTAAAGTCGGATCAATCAAATGATCATAACCTAGCTCAGTCAATGAAGTGTTAGATGTCTCTATCACGGAAGTCTTAATGACTACCATTATCTTCTCATCCATCACCCTAGCTCTTATAAAATCATCTATCGCATCTAACTCCAAAGGTGTATTCGTTACCCGTAACGTATTATTTGTTTTATTATAAAATGCATTAGCCCCCTTACCAAAGGTTATACCTGCTTTTTTCAGCGTATCAACCACAGTCGCTTTACCCTGAAATACAGGAGCATCATCAAAAACATCCTTACCTTGAGGCTCCTCCTTCAAACTATCAAGAAACCCCACAGGCACCCTAAATGTGCGCAGCTCCATTTCAGCTGTATATGCACCTCTAGGCCTAATTACAACAGAGTAGGGATCTTGTCGCCAATACGTGCCTGTCTGCTGAGTCACATAATCCAATACAACAGACAAAGGAACGTTACTCAAATTAAGATTTACTCTAGACTTCTCTATCTTAACCTTGAACCCAGAAGCATCATCACCCAACCTATTCACAAAATTCATCCCACGCTTAGCTGGATCTAACTCTGTAGTATCTAACTCCCTAGCCCATCGACGAATAACCCTAATAGCCTCCTTAAAAGGAACATCATCAAATTCAGCCCTAGGAACAATAATCTTACTTAACTTACCACGCAGAACCCCCTGCACGTTTGTAAATCCATCACCTCCTGAACTCTCAAGAATATTACCAAACTTAGGTATCATCAAGTTTGCTGGCACAACTTTACGCTCCCACAATGCATCAACATCTGCCAAAGCGTTACTCCTATACTGATCATTTGCAGACCTTGCATAATCTGATACTGCAGCCGCCACCTTCTCCATACCTCTTCTAGAAGCCTTGTTGTATGGGTCTATGCGTATCACCTCTTCATAAGCAATCAGAGCCTCATCATACTTACCCAGTAAATAAAAAGATTCAGCTTTCCTCAACCAATGAGCAACTTTCTCAATATTACGAACATGCTCAACCTCAAGCGAAGTGTTATACCGAACCGGATCATCTAGTTTAGCAAGCATCTTCAGAGCACCAGCATTACCTGGTGCTACATCATCTTTAAGAACATCATTAAGATGCCCTCTGGCTATATCATACTGCCCAGTCCTAGACAAAACCTTACCATACTCAACAGCAGCTTGCGCATACCTCTGACCTGCTTCTTGTTTTAACTGACGAGTCACACCGGCCTCAGGCACAAGAGAAAACGCTTTAGAATAATTCTCAACAGCCAACTTAAAATCACTAGCTTTATATGCAGCATCTCCACTCTTCAGTAAAGCCTTAGCCTGCTCAACATTAGCAGACCTGCGATTTATCTCCTGCTGTATCAACGAAACATCAGACTGTCCTTGTAATTGACCCAATGTAGCAAATACCCCCACGCACATAGCACCCAGCCGAATGCTAACGTTTGTAAACGGACTAGAAAACACATCCTTTTTGGCCTTTTTTAAGTTTGTTGATTGAAAATGCATAATAACCCAACCACTTAAACATAAAAAAGGTCACAGACTAAGCTCAAAATAAGAAAAATTAACAAAAACCAACAAAAACCTCACAAAACACATAAAAACAAACACCCAATAAAACAATTAACAACTAACCATAAAACACTTACAACAACAAAAACTCTCCAAAAATTGATTAATAGTTGTTAACAGCTTACTCAGATTGACGTATCTAGAAAATTAGTACAAATTCCACCCACTCACCTCAAAACATGGAAAAACAAAAAGAATTTAAACAAGGCCCAGAATTACAGAAAAACAGAGCCGTAAAGAAAGAAGAAGACTTCGCCCAAAGAGCGCTACCACACGCCAACGGACCAGAAAAAAGTCTCCTCAGTTCCATGCTACAGGACCCCTCAGAATACGTCATGCTCGCCGAGGAAAAAGGACTCACACCAGATCACTTTTACCACCCATCCCATAAAGCCATCTACCAAGTCATGCGCGAGCTATCAAACGACGGAATAGCCATCGAACTCGTATCATTCACCCAGACACTCCTAGACAGAGACTTACTTGATAAAGTCGGAGGCCCATCAGCTGTCACAGAACTCTACACCTACTCACCCACGGCCGCACACTTCGACCACCACCTCAGCATCATCAAAGACAAGTTCACCCTCAGAAACATCATCTCTACCTGCACCGAATCCATCACCAGATCATACGAAGATCAAGAAGAAGTACCTGCCCTCCTAGACGAAGTAGAACAGAAAATCTTCGCCATCCGAGAGGGAGCCGAAACCAATGAAGCCCCAACAGTAAAACAAGACGTAAAAAAAGTCATCGAAGACTTCGAAAAATTCATGGCGGGTGGCGGTGAACCCATGGGGATCAAAACCGGCTACAAAAGACTCGACGAAATGTCAAACGGCCTAAAACCCGGAGAAATGTTCATCATCGCAGCCCGCCCATCCATGGGAAAAACATCATTCGTCATGAACCTCATCGAATACATCTGCCTAGACCAGAAACTCCCATCCATGGTATTCTCCTGCGAAATGACTTCAGCCCAGATCGTCCAGCGCCTCCTTTTCGCACGCGCCAGATACGCCATCACAAACTTAAGAGACGGCATCAAACCACAAAAAGACGACCTCAAACGCATCAAACGTGTCGCCGCAGAAATTGCCGAATCAAAACTCTTCATTGACGACACAGCAGGAATATCCATCTCCGAACTCCGTGCCAAAGCTCGTCGTAAGAAAAAAGAAGAAGACATCCAAGTCATCGCCATCGACTACCTCCAACTCATGCGCTCCACATCAAAACAAGCGCAAAACTCACGTGAACGTGAAATCGCAGAAATCTCCGCCGGCCTAAAAGGACTAGCTAAAGAACTCGGCATACCCATCATCGTTCTCGCCCAGCTCAACCGAGGCCCAGAAAACCGCGGCGGCACACCCCGCATGTCAGACCTCCGAGAATCCGGATCCATCGAGCAAGACGCAGACATGGTCGGCCTACTATTCCGCTCAGCCTACTACGCAGACGACCAAGAAGAACGCGATGAAAAAGACGGTGAAGCAGAAATCAACATGGCAAAAAACCGTAACGGCCCCACAGGCAGCATCCCACTCACCTTCATAAAAGAACTCATGCGCTTCGAAACCAGAGCATTCGAGCAAGACCCAGGCTAGTAAAAAAACAAATAAGCATGAGCAACCAATCCCTCGAAGTCCGAACCAGCAAAAAAAACGGATTCGTCACCACACTAAAAGGCGACCTCCTACAAATCCCCTCAGACTGGGCTCTCCTTCCACCAGGAGACGCCGCACTCAGCAGGCGCATCAAAAAAGACGGCCCCTGCTGGACAGTCAAAGAACAAAAAGGGCGTAAACTCTTCTCAAAAGGCATCTGGGCACCCGCCCACAGAATAGAAAGCCTCAAAACTCAACTCATCGCAGAGCGACAAAACCCAGCATACCAGAAAAAACTCGACGCCAGCAGAGCCAGAAGCAAACGCAACCAAGAAACATACAAAATCGAATTCTGGAACGCAGTAAATAACTACCTCGCCTTCCACACAGAACTCCAAGACCTTGCACAAGACATGGCCACCCGCATCACAGAGCACGCCATCCCAGTAGGAAGCGGAACCGTCGCCAGAACCAAAATGATCCCCCTCGAACAACGCGCAGAAGCAGCCACCATCGCCTGGATGCGCCACCAAACAACAGCCTACGACAACATGTCCATCCCTCGTGAAAAAGGCAAACGCCGAGAGGTCAGAAAAATCCTAGCCAAACGATCCAAACAACTCCTCGACCAATACCGATCAGGCGAACTCAACCTCAACAACTGCCCACTATACAAAGCACTCAACTAAAAAACTTTAATCTCCCACTCACACCCTAATTAAATCATTAGAAAAAACTCGCTCGATTATAACAGCACTCACCCCCACATTCATCGTATTCTGCACCCTAATAATAACCCTAAAAATCCAACAACATAAAAAAATAAATCAAACCCCTGATGCCCACTAAAGCCAATCGACCCGACAATCACGCCACAGTCCAATGCCCAGACTGCGCAAAACCACTAGTCAACATCGGCAGCAAAGTAGATCGCATCCACCCTATCCCCAAGTTTATAACCAACTACCACAACTATCTCCTCCTCGCCTGCTGCACCGGCTTCAGCCTCTTCTTTTTCTCCGGCGTCCTCGGCTATGACCGTTTCTTCGGCTTCGCACTCGTAGGATCATTCTGCTTCTCAGCATTCATCCTCTTCCTCACAGTAAGACTCTTCAGCCTCTGGAGAATCACTGACTGCCCCTACTGCGGATACAACCACAAACGCAAACTAGGACGCTCAAATTCAGGCTAAAAACAATCTTGCAACTTAACCGATCTCAGCCACATTTTCTCCAACATGGCTGACAAAAAATTTCAATCACTTCCTGGATTCAGAGACTTCACACCCAGTGAATGCGCTATCCGTAACTACCTATTCGAAACCTGGCGCAACGTCGCCACACGCTACGGATTCTCAGAATACGAAGCACCCATGCTAGAATCCACTGACCTCTATCTCAAAAAATCTGGAGACGAGCTCCCCACTCAGCTATTCAGATTCAACGACCAAGGAAAAAGAGACGTCACACTCCGCCCAGAACTCACCGCATCACTCGCACGCATCATCGCAGGAAACCAGCGAGACTTCCCAAAACCAATGAAATGGTTCGAAATCGGCCAATGCTTCCGCTATGAAAAACAACAACGCGGACGAACACGTGAATTCATTCAATTCAACGCAGACATCATCGGAGAGGCAGACCCAGGTGCAGACGCAGAACTCATCTCCCTCGCCATAGACACCATGCTCGCGCTCGGATTCACCAGCAATGACTTCGTCATCCGCGCATCAGATCGAGAATCCTGGCTCACCTTCTGCGCAGAAAACAACATCACTGACACCAACGCATTCCTTCAAATCATTGATAAAATAGAACGCGACAAACCAGAAATCCTCGAACAAAAACTCTCTGAATTCAACCTAACAGAAGCAACAGTCAGAGAATTCATCAACAACCCAGAAAACGCCTCCCCAGCCTTCAAACAAATCCAACAAAACCTCACTGCTCGTGGACTAGAAAGCTTCCTCCAGCTAGACCTCACCATCGTCCGTGGACTCGCCTACTACACTGGCACCGTATTCGAGATATTCGACACCAAGAAATCCATGCGCGCCATTGCAGGAGGAGGAAGATACGATGACCTCATCAAATCACTCTCAAACGGAGCCGCTGACCTCCCCTGCACAGGATTCGCCATGGGAGACGTTGTCATCAGAAACTTCATAGAAGAAACACCACAAGCCCTCATGCAGATGGAAGCCTGGCTATCCACTCAGACCCCATGTGATGTCTACATCGTCCTAGCAGACGAATCCAAACGCCCAGAAGCACTCAAAACCCTCGCAGAACTCCGCAACGCAGGCATAAAAACAGACGCACCCATGGCCCCCATCAAAATCAACAAACAATTCCAAAAAGCAGAACAATCCGGCGCCAGATTCGCCCTCGTATTCGGGCAAGAATACCCAGAACTAAAAGTGAAAATCCTCGAATCAAGAACCGAAGCAACCATCCACGCAAACACACCCGTAATAGACGCCATCAACAAAATGCTCAAAGGAGACGACGGCCCCACCCTAGCCTAATAGCACCCTATAAAAACCCAAAGAACAAATACCAAAGCAACACCCCTTTCTACCAGAACCATAAATTAAAATGGTCCTAGCATCATGACTAAAGAACCACACAAGCAGAAAGAAAAAACAAACACCTCCTCTCTAAATAAAAAAGCACTTCGTAAAAAAAACAACCAAATCTGGTGAGAATACAAACCAGTAAAACACCCCAACAAAAAAGCCACTACCCCAGAAAGGCAGTGGCAAATCGTATATAACAATCACTAAAACTAACCAGTAACACGCATTGGCATGATCACATACAAAAATGATCCATCAATACGGACCACACCTGGGCTCATCTCATCTATCATATCCACATAGACATTCTCAGTAGTCAAATTCTTCAACGGAGCCATCAAAAACTCTGGATTGAAAGCAATAGCAAACTCTTTACCACTATACTTCACATCGATTCGCTCAGTCGCCTCTCCCACATCCTGCGTGTTAGCCATCACATCAACCGTGTTAGGACCAAAGGCAAGCTTCACAGAATTCGACTTATCAGTAGCTAGTATAGACACACGTCTCACCGTCTCTAAAAAAGCCTCACGGCTAACCTCCACTCGCTCAGTCGTATTACTCGGTATCACCTGACGATAGTTAGGATAATTCCCCTCAATAAGCTTAGAAACCAACAAACTCCCATTTATCTCAAAAGAAACCTGACTCTCATTCAACCTCATCAAAACATCCCCCTCAGACTTCAACAAACGCTGTAGTTCATTCACCGCCTTTGACGGTATGATAACATCACACTCATTCCCTGCAGGAAACTCCAAATCATTATCCACCATCGCCAAACGACGACCATCAGTCGCCACCAAGCTCATCTTGCCCTCCTTAAATGAAGCATAAATACCATTCAGAACATAACGTGTCTCATCTGTAGAAATCGCGTAAGAAGTCTTCTTCAGCGCATCAGAAAACACCTCCTGTCCTATCTTAAACTCCTTAGCATCATCAAACGTTGGTAACGGCGGAAACTCATCTTCACCCAGTCCTATTATCTTAAAAAATGAAGGCCCACACTTAATCGAAGCCTGGTTCTTACCATCCACAGTAACCTCCACTAATTCAGCAGGTAACTCCCTAATAATACTAGCAAGACGCTTCACAGGCAATGTCGTCGAACCCTCCTTAGATACCTCAGCCTCCACCACTCCAACCACACCTACATCAAGATCGGTAGTAGTCAGCTTCAGCTCGCCCCCCTTTGCCTCAATCAAAACATTAGAAAGGATTGGCAAAGTCGTGCGGTTTGTTACCACATGTTGCACCTGTGACAGCGCATCAGTAAAGGATTGCTTAGAGATAGTAAATTTCATTTTCAGTCTAAAATTATTAGTTTCGCACTACTCATCCACATAAGATAAGTTGCGCATAAACAAACTGAACAGTACAACCACATTTTCAAGCATTCTTTAGCAAAATATCGCCAAAAAACAACATCTTGTACCCCTCTCCACCAATGACACAATATAAAGCACCCAGAAAACTACACCAAGTCCCCCATATAAAACCGCAAATCACCTAAGACCTCTGCAGCATCGCATCAAGAAGCTCCACTGTATCCCTCACAGAATTCTCCTTACTCAAACGCTGCTCCACCTTCTTTACAGCATGTATAACCGTACCATGATCACGCCCACCAAACGCATCGCCAATCTCCATCAAAGATGACTGCGTCAACTTGCGGCTCAAAAACATCGCAACCTGACGAGCAAACGCTATATTCGCAGGCCTCCTTCTACTCGTCATATCAGAAATATTCACACCAAAATGATCAGAAACTAGCTTCTGAATACTATCAATAGTAACCTTGCGTGAACCCTCCTCGCGTAATATATCTTTTAACAAATGCTCCACTCGCTCAATTGATATATCCTTACCTCCCAGTGAAGCAAATGTCGCCACACGCACTAAAGCACCCTCCAGCCTTCTAATATTCGTCTTTATCTTATCAGCCAAAAAACAAACTAACTCATCTGGCAAACGCGTCTGCCAATCATCCATCTTACGCTTCAATATAGCCAAACGCGTCTCCATGCGTGGCGCCTGCAGCTCCACAGTCAAACCACTTTCAAAACGTGAAACCATCCTAGACTCAAACTTCTTAACCTCACATGCAGGCCTATCACACGTCAAAATAATCTGACTCTGTAAATCAAGCAACGTATTAAATGTATGGAAAAACTCCTCCTGTGACCTCTCCTTACCAGCCAAAAATTGAATATCATCAATAAGTAAAACATCCGCTCGGCGATACTTACTTCTAAACTTATCCAAATTCCCCTTCTTCAACGCATCAATAAACTCATTCGTAAACTTCTCAGATGTAAGATAAGCCACCTTAGCATCAGGATTTTTTCTTAAAATCTCATTACCAATAGACTGCATCAAATGAGTCTTACCCAAGCCAGATGCACCATGGATAAACAACGGATTATAGGAAAATCCAGAACCATTTGCTATCGCCTGACAAGCAGCATGAGCAAACTCACTGTTATGGCCCACCACAAACTTATCAAAACAGTATTGTGGGTTCAAACCCACATTCTTAATCCGCTGCGCAGACTTTTTACTCACCCCAGGCGCTACTACAGCATCACCATCACCAACATCTACAGTCTCCTCAACCTCTTCTCCATAGACTACCACAGTCGCCTTAACCATCGGATCCAAAACCTCAGATACCGCTGTCTGTAACTCAGGCATAAAGTTCGTCTCTATCCATACCTGATGAATATCATTTGGAACAGATATCTTTAACTCAGACTCAGTCAATGTAACCTCACAGACACCAGAAAACCAGCGATCAAAAGCATCCCCACTGACCAATTCAGATAGCTTAGTAGAAACCGCTGACCATACAACCTCGCCTCCCCTCGCCTTGTTTGATCGCTTTGCAGTTGCTTGTACTGATGCTGTCTGAGTTGATTCCATAATTGTATTAAAGTTGTAGATGTTGCTGTCTGGGGTGTAAGAATCTAAATCATTCCTACCGCGAAAAGTAGCTCTTCATGAGCGGGCGGTAGTTCTACATCGAAGTCCAAAATTAAGACAAAACATTTTGTAACCAAAATAAATTAGAAACGCGAATCGCCTATCAAATAAGCTGTTCCACAGAACAAAAAAAATTAACACTTGACCCCCCATTTGGTTAACTCAGCTAAATGATTATTTACCCCTCCATCCGTAAGCCATTAGTTATGAATACATACACTCCAAACAGAGCTATCTAACAGTAAACCTACCCTTAATATACTTTTTAAAAAAACAGACTTACTCCTAAAAAAACCGAGGAAACAAAAACTACAATTCCATGAAATCCAGAGAAATATCAAGCGCCACAGCACTGTGAGTCAAAGCTCCCACAGAAATAAAATCCACACCAGTCTTTGATATCGCAGAAATAGTAGCCTCATTCACACCCCCACTAGCTTCCAACTTAGGAATAGCCACATCGCCACGCATCGTCACTGCCTCACGCATCTCATCATTACTCATATTATCCAGTAAAATATAATCCACACCCTCCAACTCCAAAAACGCCTCCACCTGCTCAAGCCGATCAGCCTCTAACTCAACCTCCACTTCCGGCCTAGCAGACTTAAGCCTTAATATCGCTCGCTGAATATCATCAACATCATGCTCAGCCACTAAATGATTATCCTTAACCATAGCCCTATCATATAACCCCATCCTATGATTCATCCCACCACCCTGCCTCACCGCATACTTCTCCAGCTCCCGCCATCCAGGAGTCGTCTTCCTAGTATCCAAAACATTCGCCCCAGTCCCCTCAGTCAGCCCCACAAAAACCGCAGTCTTACTAGCTATCCCAGAAAGCCGCTGCATAAAGTTTAACGCCACCCTCTCACCCGTCAAAATAGACCGAGCCGCCCCCCTAATCTCCATCACATAATCACCCTTCTCAACCTTCGTCCCATCCTTCACCAAAACCTTAACATCTAGCGTATCATCCACCTTCAAAAACACACGCTCCGCCACAGCCAACCCAGCAACAACACCCTCACCCTTCACCAACATCATCGCCCTAGCCTGCACCCCCTCAGGAACAAAATACTCAGATGTCACATCCCCACTCCCCACATCTTCCAATAATGCCATATCCAATAATTTTTCCACATGTTCAGTCATGTCACTAACATGACCTATCAAATCCCAACAATAAACCCTAAATTACCTCCTTAACCCAACTTCTTTATAATCTTGCAAAATACACCATTTCACATTTCACTCCGCCCCATGCCAACTGAAATGCAACACACCATCGCAGCCCCAGCCTCCCTAGAAGGAACATCACTTCACACGGGCCAAAAAGTCACGCTAACCATCAAACCAGCACCAACTAACCACGGATTCAAATTCCGCAGAGTAGATCTCCCTGACCAGCCATTCATCGATGCAGACGTCAGTAAAGTCCAGACCGTAGAACGTGCCACCACTCTAGCCGAAGGCTCAGTCAAAGTCCACACCGTTGAACACATCCTTTCCGCCCTAACTGGACTAGGTATAGACAACGCACTCATCGAAATGGACGCCAACGAACCACCCATCGGTGACGGATCATCCGCTCCATACGTAGCTCTCATCCAGAGCGTCGGCCGCACTGAGCAAGACAAACCCGCCAAAGTCTGGGAAATCCGTGAACCCATCCATTTCGACAACAAAAAAGGATCCACCATCACCATCGTCCCTGACAAAGAATTCCGCATCTCAGTCACTAACGTAGGACCAGACGGTAGATTCACTCAGTTCTTCTCATCCAAAGTCACTCCAGAAATCTACGAAAAAGAAATCGCACCAGCCAGAACATTCGTCTACTACGAAGACGTAAAACCGCTCCTCGATAAAGGACTCATCAAAGGCGGATCCATCGAAAACGCCGTAGTCGTCAGAGGCGAAGAAATCATGAGCAAAGAACCCATGCGCTTCGACAACGAATTCGCCCGCCACAAAGCACTAGACGTCATCGGTGACCTCATGCTCGGGGGAAAACGCATCACAGGACACGTCATCTGCGTCCGCCCAGGCCACGGACCAAACACCCAAGTCGCTCAGATTCTCAAAACAGAATACACTCGCATGCGCTCAATGGTTCCACCCATCTCCATCCCAAAAGGAGAAGCAGTGCTCGACCACAACGACATCGCAAAAATCCTCCCTCACCGCTACCCATTCCTACTCGTCGACCGTGTCATCGACTTCGAAGGTGACAGCAAATGCACAGGCGTTAAAAATGTCACCATCAATGAACCATTCTTCCCAGGCCACTTCCCAGACCACCCCATCATGCCAGGAGTCCTTCAGGTAGAAGCCATGGCCCAAGTCGCCTCCATACTCATGCTCCGCAAGCCAGAAAACCACGGAAAAATAGGCTACTTCATGAGCGCAGACAACGTCAAATGGAGACGCCCAGTCCTCCCTGGAGACACACTATTCATCGAAGCAGAAATACTCAAAATACGCCGCAACATCGGTTTCGCCTCGTGCCGCTGCCTCGTAAACGGTGAAGTAGTCTCATCTGGTGAACTAAAATTTGCCCTCCTAGACAACTAGTTAGAAAGCACCATCTATCAAAAATAAAAACAGCCCTAGATCTCACAATCTAGGGCTGTTCTATTTGTTATGATTTAGATTACAAGATATCCTACTCAGGATCTCCGCTGTTCACGAACTTGTAAGTAACTGCTCCAATGACACCACCCACAATAGGTGCTACCCAGAACAACCAAAGCTGTGAAAGTGGAAGACCTCCAGTAAACACAGCCATACCTGTCGAACGAGCAGGATTCACAGATGTGTTAGTCACAGGAATACTAATGAGGTGAATAAGAGTCAAAGTAAGACCAATAGCCAATGGAGCAAATCCAGCTGGAGCCTTCTTAGAAGTAACTCCCATGATCACGTAAAGGAACACCGCAGTCAGAACGATCTCTATGATCAAAGCAGCTAACATTCCATAGCCCTCTGGACTCCCTCCAGGAACGTCTTTATAGTCACCAAAACCATTGGTAGCAAAACCACCAATACCTTTGGTATCAACCTGATTACTAACAATCAAGTAAATGATACCAGCTCCTAATATGGCTCCTAGCGTCTGGAATAAAATATAAGGTCCCAAGTCCTTAGTAGAAAATCGACCACCGGCCCACAAACCTACAGACACAGCCGGGTTTAAGTGACAGCCTGAAATGTGTCCAATAGCATACGCCATCGATACCACAGTTAGACCAAACGCAAGCGCTACACCTACATAACCAATTCCATGGTCAACAGTGCACGCTAAAACCGCACTTCCGCAACCGCCTAAGACGAGCCACATCGTGCCTATTAATTCTGCTATATATTTTTTCATATGTTGTTGTTGTGTATTGTTTCATCCAGATCAGAACAAATAAACCAAAACTGGCTCCACTCTTATCCGAACATCCCATTAGACAAACCAACAACAAAAAAAGACACATTTATTCACAAATAAACAACCACCACATCCTCATCATTCACCTCAACAGCATAACTATCAACACCTTCCTCACCCCCCTCTGAAGCATGAATAGCACATGTCTCATAAGACCTCACCCTCACCTTATGAGGATTAAAAATACTCTCACCCGTCTTAATATCAAACTCCCACCCATGCCACGGACAGCGTATTATCTCACCATCACGCACCCACTCATACTCACCCACCTTCCCCGGTAAATTCATCCCAGTTATAGTCCCCCTACATAACTCCGCACCCTCATGCGGACACATATTCCTAAGCGCATAAAACTCACCGCCCACATTAAACACCCCCACACTACGCCCATTTATATCCATGATCACCCTCTCACCATCAGCCAGCTCACCCACCTTACACACCGCATAACCTATCTTCTCACTCATCTACTTATAATATTATAATATACTAATTTAAACCAACCCATAAAGCTCACCCGCATTCTTCCACAGAATCCCCTCCTTCAAATCATCTCCTATCTTAGGAAAAGCCCTCAAAGGATTATCATTATCCCAATGCGGATAATCACTACTAAACATTAACGTCTTCTCCCCATGCATCATCCGCATTATCTGCTCTAACTCACCCCTCTCAAACGGCTCCTCCACAGGCTGCGTAGTAAACCTACAACGCTCAATAATATACTCACTAGGCGCTCGCCTTAACCAAGGAACACTATTTCGCAGCGCCTTCCAGTTCTTATCCAGCCGCCACATCAAACTAGGAACCCAGCCAAAACCACCCTCAACAAAAACAAACTTCAAGTCACTATACTCATTCAAAACTCCTCTACAAACTATACTAGTCAACTGAGCCATGAAATTCTGACTCAAGTTCGTATGCCACTCCAAATAACTTGCAGGATAACCCGCAGAAAAACTCTCACTCACACCCGTACACTCACTACCAGGATGTAAAGCCACCGGCAGACCCATCTCCTGAGCCGCCTCATATATAGGCCAATAATACCGGTCCCCAAGCGGAACCCGCGTAGCACTAGTCATCACAACCTGAACAATCTGCTTCTGCACACCCACCCTGCGTATCTCAGCAGCAGATGCCACAGGATCCATCTGACTCACCACGATGCTACCCAGAAACCTCTCATCATCAGCAAGCCACACCTCACTCTGCCACTCATTGTAAGCACGCATAATCGCCAACGCAAAATCCGTCTCAGGATGCACCCCTACACCCAAAAACTTCGCACCTATCAATACCGCATAATCCACATCATAAGCATCTAACAACTGACGCTTCATCACACTAGGAACTGATCCCGCTGGCTCACCATCAGGCCCCTCAGCATCCACTCGCAGAACACCCATCGGATTCTTTATACCAAAAGAACCAGGCATATGAATACCACGCTGACGAAAATACGCAGGCAACCTCTCAGCCACCTCATCCAAATTCACCGGAACATTATGCACATCGCAATCTATCAAATTCATACTCCTAATACCTACTTTACTTCCTCTAAAAAAGAAAACTTAAAAAATTAATCAACCACACCCATCAATCAAAAATTGAAATCCATCCGATCTAGACTAACATCAAACCATATGTTCCACAGAATAGTGAAACCAGAAATCCTAGACAGCCTTAATGCTTCAGATCCTGCCGCGATCAGAAGCAGAAAAGACCTACGCAAAATCAACTGGTTCATGCGTGGAGAAAACTGGATCATCAACCAGCTAGAACAAATAAAAAACCTTACTAAAATCGTAGAACTCGGAGCCGGCGAAGGCCACCTAGCATCCAAAATCAAAACAGCCTTCCCTAATGCAGAAGTCACAGCCATCGACCTGTTAGATCGACCAAAAAAACTATCAAAAAAAATCCAATGGCAAAAACAAGACATCATGCAAAGCGACACATATGATGAAGAAACCGTAATTGTAGCCAACCTATTCATACACCACCTCAGCGAAGAACAACTCTACCAACTCGGAAACAAAATCTCTAAATGTCGCGCCATCATCATGGCTGAACCCCACAGATACTGGTTCAGCAAACTACTAGGCTACACTCTATTCCCCTTCATCAACCACGTAACCAGACACGACATGATCGTCAGCATAGAAGCAGGATTCAGATTCGGCGAACTCGCAGGTCTCATAGACATCGACTGGCACTGGGACGAACGCGCAGGCCTCGGTGGCATTCGCTCCATCGCAACTCAAATAAAATGAAGCACCCCATCACAATCATCGGCGGCGGACTCTCCGGACTTGCCCTCGGATGCTACCTTCAGAAACATGCCGTGCAAGTCACCATCATCGAACAAGGAAAATATCCACGCCACAAAGTCTGCGGAGAATTCATCTGCGGAGTGAGTAATCACACCCTCAAAGAACTAGGCATTCAAGCCCTCTTCAAACACGCCGAAACAATAGAAAATATCAAATGGCACATAGCCGACACCCTAGTCCTAAACAAACAACTACCAAACCACGGCACAGGAATCTCCAGACACCTGCTAGACGATGAACTCCAGAAACTATTCACCAAACTAGGTGGAACCATTCACCAAAAACGCATCCATAAAGCCGACTTCGCAGCCAAAAACATCGAAGGCATCATCTGGGCATCAGGCAAAGAAAAACAAGCACACTCAAAAAACACTAAACAATGGATAGGCATAAAAGCACACATCGAAAACATGCCAATTGACGGACTAGAAATGCACACCGGAGGTAATCCAGCAAACGGAGGATACATCGGCCTTTCTCCTATCGAAGACAACAAAATCAATGCCTGCGGACTATTCGAAGTAGACAAAAACATCAGCGGCAAAGGCTCCCTGCTTCTTAAAAACTACCTCACCTCCATCGGATTAAATAAACTCAATAACCGTATCAACAAAGCATCCATCGTTGATCAATCATTCTCCACAGTCGCAGGATTCTCAATGGGCCGACAAAAATCCCTCAAAAATAACAAAACCAACACCCTTCCCATCGGAGACGCCGCCATCCTCATCCCACCATTCACAGGCAACGGAATGAGCATCGCACTAGAAAGTGCACTCCTTGCCGGTAAATGCCTACTCCCATACTGCCGAGGAGAACAAAACGCTGACTGGCAACAAACCACAGCTAAATACCACTCAATAATTCAAAAAAAATTCCGCAAACGCCTCATCGCCGCTAAATGCATCCACCCATTCTTCTTCCGCAAATCAGGAAGATGGATACTCAGCTCACTAGCTAAAACAAACCTCATCCCCTTCCGCTCTCTCTTCTCACTACTCAGGTAAAATAACCACCTCAGAATAAGACTTGTCCCTAAAGATCATAGCCATAACCTATATTCAAATGAAATTACTCTCTATTGCCAGTGGATTCCCTGACTTCTCATACAACCAAAAACAATGCCTAGATGCAATGCGTGACGCAGAATTCTGGAAAGAACTCAAAGACGGATCACGCAAGCTATTAGAAAAAATTTTATCCGGAGACAGCGGAATAAAAACTCGAAATTTCGCATTAAAAAACCTCCATCAAGCATGGCAAAAAAACGCAGAAGAATTAAACCTATATTACGAAAAAACTGCACCTAAAATCGCAGCAAAAGCAGCCATCGCAGCTCTCAATAAATCCAACATAGACATATCCAACATAGACGCCCTCTTCGTCTGCTCATGCACAGGATACCTTTGCCCAGGAGTCAGCAGCTACGTAGCTGAGATCCTAGGGATGAATGAAAACGCCTACCTCCAAGACCTCACAGGCCTCGGATGTGGCGCAGCCATACCCATGCTAGAAGCTGCAGCAGCATACACCACACTCCACCCACAAGCACGCGTCCTTACCATTGCCGTCGAAATTTGCTCCGCTGCATTCTACGTCGAAGATGATGCCGGAGTCCTAATCAGCACATGCATCTTCGGTGACGGAGCCAGTGCCGCCATCTGGTCAAAACATGACAGCAACAAAAACCTCTGGGAAATAAAAAACTTCAAATCAATTCACTGCCCAGAAAACCGCGAAATGATCAGATTCACAAACGCAGCCGGTAAACTACGTAACCAACTACACAAAAACGTCCCATCTCTTGCAGCAAATACAGTCAAAAAACTATACAATCAAAAAACTACCACTCCAGATGAAATCATCACCCACGGCGGAGGAAAAGAAGTCATCATCGCACTCGAAAAAACACTAAAATGCGGAAAACTAAAATACGCACGCTCCGTCATGAAAAATCACGGTAACCTAAGCAGCCCCAGCGTAATGCTCGCCCTCGAATACTTCTTAGACCAAACCACCAATGAAAAAAACATCTGGCTTACCACCTTCGGCGCTGGCTTCTCCGCTCACGCTTGTGAAATGCACAGAGACATCTAAAACCACACTAACATGATCCCTTTTTCTAACAGCTACATCAAACTACCAGAACATTTCTACCAGCGAACAATACCAGAATCAGTAAAATCCCCTAAACTTATAGCCATAAATGATAACCTCGCTACCGAACTCGGAATCGACCCAGAATGGCTGAAATCACAAGATGGAATCAATGTCCTTGCAGGTAACATAATAGCCTCAGGATCAGAGCCCATCGCTCAAGCATACGCCGGACACCAATTCGGCGGCTTCTCACCACAGCTCGGTGACGGAAGAGCAACCCTCCTAGGAGAAGTCATCGACTCCAACGGAAAACAAAAAGACATCCAGCTCAAAGGCTCAGGTAAAACCCCATTCTCCAGAGCCGGCGACGGCAAATCAGCCCTCGGCCCAGTCATCCGCGAATACCTCATGAGCGAAGCCATGTTCGCTCTAGGAGTCCCCACCACCAGAGCCCTAGCAGCTATATCATCGGGCGAAAAAGTCATCAGAGAAGAGCCCCTCCCAGGAGGCATATTCACCCGCGTAGCATCCAGCCACCTACGCATCGGAACATTCCAATACTTCGCTGCCAGAAATGACACCAACGCCTTAACAACTCTAACTAATTTTGCACTCCAAAGACACTTCCCAGACACCAACACCTCAGCCTCACCCGCCCTAACACTCCTCGAACAAGTGATCACCGCTCAGGTGAAACTCGTATCATCATGGATGTCACTTGGATTCATCCACGGAGTAATGAACACAGACAACTGCAGCATCTCAGGAGAAACCATCGACTACGGCCCATGCGCATTCATGGATGACTTCCACCCAGCATCCGTATTCAGCGCCATAGACAGAGACGCCCGCTACGCATGGGGAAACCAAGCACCCATCGCACACTGGAACCTAACACGTCTAGCAGAAGCCCTACTAACCATTATAGACCCTGACAAAGACACCGCCATCAAACTAGCAGAAAAAGCACTAGATAAATTCTCTCCACAATTCATCGATACATACAACGACAAATACTCCGCTAAGCTCTCACTAAAAGACCAAGCCCCCACAGAATTCATCCAACAAACACTCAGCCTCCTCGCAGACCAACAAGTTGACTACACACTATTCTTCAGAAAACTCACCCAGCTCGCAAACCAACACATAGCACCCACTGAACTAGCAAAACTATTCCAAGACCCAGAAACCTGCCACCAATGGATCAAGCAATGGCACACCCACAGAGATCAAAATAAATCTCTCACAATGCATTCAGCAAACCCCATACTCATCCCAAGAAATCACCAAATAGAATCCGCCATCCAACACGCATACAAAGGAGACTTCTCAGTATTCCACAAACTCCACCAAGCCTGGAAAACACCCTACAAAGAAATCCCAGAAAACCCAGACCTAGAAAAACCTCCCCTACCAAACGAACGAGTCACACAAACATTCTGCGGAACATAAAACCCGCTTTAGCATAGCCAAAGCGGGTCATGATACAGCTACATAGCGAAGTCAATCGCTCAAAATAACCTCTAAGATATCAAATCAGGCCAGTCCTCAGTATGGAAAAACTCACCCTCAGGCTTATCCACTCGCTCATAAGTATGAGCCCCAAAGAAATCACGCTGCGCCTGTAACAAATTAGCAGGTAACCTCTCCGCCCTATAAGCATCATAATAACTCAATGACCCACCAAAGGATGGAACCGGTATCCCATTCACAGCAGCTATAGCCACCACCTCACGCCAGTCCTGCTGACCAGAATTTAGAATCTCTGTAAAGAACGGAGCCAACATCAAATTAGTCAACCCAGCCTCAGCCTCATAAGCCTCAGTGATCCTATTTAAGAACCGAGCTCGTATAATACAACCACCTCTCCATATCCTCGCAATAGCACCCAAATCAAGATCCCAACCCTTATCCTCTCCCACCTTAGATATAAGATCTAATCCCTGAGCATAAGAAACTATCTTAGAAGCATAAAGCGCATTCCTCACCTTCTTAACAAGCTCCTCCTTACTCAAACCATCTAAATCAAAACTCCAGTTACTAGGCCCCTGAAGAACTCCAGATGCCACTTTTCGCTGCTCCCTCAGAGAAGAAAGAATACGCGCCTCCACTGAACCAACTATCGTAGAAAACGGAACCGCCTGCTCCACAGACTCCATTACCGTCCATCGTCCCGTCCCCTTCTGACCAGCCTTATCCACTATCAAATCAACTATATCCCCACCAGTCTCAGGATCCTTCTGCTTAAATATATTCGCCGTTATCTCTATTAAAAATGACTCCAGATCACCCTCATTCCATTCTGCAAAAATCTCCGCCTGCTCCTCATTACTAAACCCAGCAGCCTTAAAAATATTATATGCCTCACAGATCAACTGCATATCACCATACTCAATGCCATTGTGAACCATCTTCACAAAATGACCAGCACCTCCCTCACCAATATGAGTCACACACGGAACACCATCTACCTTTGCTGATATAGATTCAAAAATAGGCTGCATCACCGCCCACGTACTCTCAGGCCCACCAGGCATAATAGAAGGCCCCTTTAGCGCTCCCTCCTCACCTCCAGATACACCCGCACCTATAAAACGAAACCCCTTATCAGATAAATACTTCTCCCTTCGCTCAGTATCTGTATACAGCGTATTCCCACCATCAATAATAATATCATCAGCGTCTAACAAAGGAATCAATGACTCAATAACAGCATCCACTGGCGCTCCAGCCTTTACCATTATCTGTATCTTCCGCGGAGTCGCTAAACTATTCACAAACCCCTCAAGAGTCTCCTCTCCCACCAAGCTCTTACCTGGATTCTCCGCTATGAACTCCTCCATCACTGAAGTAGTTCTATTATAAACAGAAACCTGAAACCCTCTGCTCTCTACATTAAGAACTAGATTCTGCCCCATCACCGCAAGGCCAATCAGCCCAAAATCACTTTTACTTGTATTACTCATATTTTTAATAGTTGGAAATCGCTTAAACTAGAATAGCTTCGCGCCAGCATTATCAACAATCTTCATTTTTACGCAACGAGAAGTTGCCGTAATGTCATACTTTATGCACACTCCCATCAGACACCGTGAATATTCCCAACTCAATTACCGCTTTCAGGCTCGTATTAACAGCCATTTTCATCGCAGCCATTACCATGCAGCAGCCATGGGCTAACATACTAGCTCTCATCACCTTCATCATCGCAGCAGCCTCAGACTGGTTCGATGGATACTTCGCTCGTAAACTTAACCTAGTCACCACGCTAGGTAAACTACTAGACCCACTAGCAGATAAAATCCTAGTCGCTGCAGGCTTCATCTACCTCAGCTCTAACCTTAACTCCAAAGGCCTCTGCCCAGTCTGGGTCACTTGCGTCATCATCGGCAGAGAATTCATGGTCACAGGACTAAGACAAATCGCTGTAGATAAAGGCGTAATACTAGCCGCAGATAAACTAGGAAAATGGAAAACAACCTTCCAGCTCACATTCATCATCACCTGCCTCACATTCATCGCATTCAAAGAAATAGAATCTCATAACTGGTTCACCAGCCTATTCTACACAATATCCAATCCAGAAAATTACCTCAAAGACATCACCCTCTACCTAGCCGTCATACTAACCGTAGTCTCAGGGTGGAACTACCTCTGGAAAAACAGATCCCTCCTAAAAAGCTAGTATCCAAAGCAACCTACTCTCAAAGTCAAAAAACATCTTTTCTATTGAAGTCACTCATCATAAATGATTTAATGTTAATACATCTTAAATAATTGCTTAAGATAACATTTCCATTAAATCGCTATGAAAAAAAACATCACCCTGCACAAAACGGGCCATATCCATGACCACTCCGTTCTAGTACTCAATCGCAATTGGCAGGCAATCTCAGTAATCAGCCCCGCAGACGCATTCACACACCTCATTTCAGAAAATGCTAACGGATTAGATATCGATGACGAAAACAACTTGAACCCCATACCATGGAACTCATGGATGAAACTCACAGTAAGAACAAATGATTCAGCCGTAGGAACCGCCCAAGGAGCTATCCGCATCCCCACCATCATCATCCTAAAAAGCTACAGCAAAGTCCCCCTTTTCCGCCCCAAATTCGGCCTCAAAGCACTATGGCTTCGTGACGGTGGCAGATGCCAATACTCCGGAAAAACCCTCAACTACGCAGATGCCAGCATAGACCACATCATCCCACAATCAAGAGGAGGTGATACCAGCTGGGAAAACTGCATTCTCTGTGACCGTCTCCTCAACTCACAAAAAGGAGACAGAACACCACAAGAAGCAGGCCTCAAACTCAGATCCACCCCGCGCGAACCAAAAGCCATCCCCGTCACACTAACATTAAAAAACACCCTCGGCATCAAAGAATGGGAATACTTTCTCATGAACAAAGTAGCCTAACAAGCTATATCTGTAGCACTATCGCCACCAAAAAAAACACTCCTGGCTCAGAAAAGCACATACTCTAGCACACCATCATGCCTAATCTAAAATCAAACCTCATCACAACATTAACTACGGCCATAATTTTAACCCAATGCACCCCTAGCTCTAATCAACTCAGTAACAACTTAGACCAGATACCTAACAATCACACAAACATCCGTAAAATCATAACTTATGACACCCCAGGAAGATGCAGTGAAATCATCGCATACTCCAAAAACACCAAACTACTTCTCACAACCAACTCAGTCTCTAAAGACATCTCAGTCCTCTCAATACCAAATCTAGCATCAGGCCACATCACCCCCATAGACTTTAATAAAAACAAACCCGGAACTCAAGGCATCAATACCAACGGTGAACCAACTAGCGTATCAATCCACCCTAACAGAAACATCGCCTTTGCCGCTGTCAACGCTCAGCACGGAAAACTCATCGCATTCGATCTCAATCAAGCAAAAACAGGGAAAACCAAATTCATCTTAGACCAAAAAGTAGGAACCCACCTTGACAGCCTCGCCATCTCTAACAACGGCAAATGGGCAGTCATCGCAGATGAAGCAGAAGGTAACTCCAAAACAGAAGGCGCCATCATCCTCGTCAACATCTCAAAAATAGGCACCTCCACCCATCTGCCAACCTACAAAGTAAAAGACCTCGCTAAAGCAATTGGCAGACCCCCAGGCAGAATAGAACCAGAATTCGTCGCCATCGACCCACAGTCAAGATTCGCAGCAGTCGCCTGCCAAGACGACAACGTCATCGTAATCCTCCCACTAAACGCCAACCCAAAAGTGGCCAGCATCATACGCCTACCCCGTATCTCTCAGCCTGACGGTGTAAACCTCCTCAACTACTCCCCAAATACTACGCTCCTAAGCATTGCAGAAGAAGGAACCGACACAGTATCCATCTATAAAATAAACCCTAACCAACTAAAATCACCACCCACCCTCATCACCAGAATGGACATCAGATCACTCAGCGGCACAGGAAGCCGCTCTGATCCAGAAGGTGTCTATATGTTCAGACAAACCGACAAAATCTACCTCGCCATAGCCATCGAACGCGCTAACAAAACTCTCATCATGGACATATCTAACCCATCAAAACCTATAAAAAAAGCCCTTATCAAAGTCGGCAACAGACCAGAAGGAATCATCGTCCAGAAACAAGCAGGCAAGTCATACATAATCACTGGGGATGAAGGCAAACCAGGAAAAGGAGAGGTCAGTATAATAGAAATACATTAGTTATTTTATTAAAAAAAACAAAATGTGACCTTTTCTTCACATAAAAAGGTTTCAAAAAATTAACACTTATGGCAAAAGAACCCCACTTGAGACTATAATATTTAAAATACTAACAATATTACTCAAAAAAAATCTCCCATTTAACATTAACTAACATGGATAACAAAATCGTAAAAACACTTATCGGAGCTGTCGCTTTATCAGGTGCAGCAGTCGCAGGACCAGTCGCAGATACCGCTTCTGGACCTTCAGTAACATCTGGTTACAACGGAGGAGACTTCTGTAGCTCACTCAAAAAAGTAGGTAAACTCTACAAAGACAAAAGCAACCCATTCATCCAAGAGCTTTCTGTCTTCGGTAGATTCCAAGGGCAATTCGCTTACCTAGAAGGTGAAGATGCAGACGGAGATAAATTCAACGAAAAATTTGACGAAGCTCGTCGCGTTCGCTTCGGATCTAAAATCAAATTCCTCAATGGTTTCGAGGCTAAAGCAAATATCAACCTCGTAGACGACGGCAGACCTAAAGGCGGTAGCCGTGACTGGGGCTACAAAGACTTTGATCAAGCTAAGCTCTCATACAAATTTAAAGACATTCTAGGACTTGATTCACTCAAGCTAACATACGGTCGTCACAAGATCAAAATGGGCCACGAGTCGCACACATCTTCCAAGAAGATCAAAACAGTCGAGCGCTCAGCAATCTCTAACACCATCTACAACAACCGCTTCACAGGCCTTACTGCTGCATTCGAGCGTGGCGAATTCGCGGCTACTGTTGGATTCCTCAGCCTTGAAAAGTCAGACTTCGTTGCAGACTGGAACGAAGGAAATGCCATCTACTTCAGCACAGAAGCAGACGTCTTTGGTAACAACGTTCTTTTCGACGCTCTCTACAACCTAGACAGAGATAAAGACGGAACAGGTGATCAATTCGACATCGGTTACGAATGGGCTGCATCTGCTGCATGGGAAAGAGACTTCAAAGGATGGAATGTCATGATCAACACCATCCTCGGTGATCACGGTGATAACTCTAATACAGACCGTGAAGGCCTATTTTGGGGAGTAGTCGTAATGCCATCTAAGTTCATCATCGAAGATAAACTAGAAGCTGTTCTCCAATACCAATACCAAGGTTCTGAAGAAGCTGAAGGCATCAAAGCTAACTCACGCTACATCAGCAGAATCGGTGACAAAACAGGTGACAGCCGTGATCTCGATACTCGTGGTGACCAACACCACAGCATCTACGCTGGACTCAACTACTACTTCTGTGGCCAAAACAGCAAGATCATGACCGGCATCTCATACGACAGACTAAGCACTCCTGCAGGTGACGCAGACGCTACCTCACTATGGGCCGCTTACAGAATGTACTTCTAAGTCAAACACTACAGATAATTATAAGCTAAAAAAACGCATTAAAAGGCTCCAAAAGTTTATTCTTATCATATCCTACTATACAAAACGCAACCTCTCATATGAGTGGTTGCGTTTTTTTACCTACAAATGAACAGCCAATGGTTTCAGCAAAAACATGCAGTAACCAAGAAATAGATTATATCCACGCTCTTTTAGAGAGGAAATAGCATTTACAAAACACCCCATTTCTGGCACTCCATCCTCACTATGTCAGAGCTACCAAAAGCATACGAGCCTCAAGCTGTCGAAAAACAGTGGTACGATAAATGGATCTCAAACGGCTGTTTCCACGCCGATGAAAACTCCAACAAAGAGGGATACTCTATCGTTATACCCCCACCAAACGTCACAGGCATCCTACACATAGGTCACGTTCTAAACAACTCAATCCAAGACATCCTAGCCCGTCGCGCCAGACAAAAAGGAAAAGAAGTACTCTGGCTCCCAGGTACAGACCACGCAGGCATTGCCACACAAACAAAAGTCGAACAAAAAGTCCGCGATGAAGGAACATCTAGAAGAGAACTCGGTAGAGACAAATTCCTAAAACACGTCTGGGACTGGAAAGAAAAACACGGCGGCGTAATCATCGAACAACTAAAACGACTCGGCTGCTCATGCGACTGGGAACGAGAACGCTTCACAATGGATCAAGGCTACTCAGAATGGGTAACCAAAGTATTCGTCGACCTATTCAATGAAGGCCTCATCTACCGCGGAAAAAGAATGGTAAACTGGTGCCCAGTCTCACTCACCGCTCTCTCAGATGAAGAAGTAATCGCTAAACCACAGGTCTCTAAACTATTCTTCATGAAATATGAATTCACCGACAACCCAGGTGAATTCCTAGAAATATCCACAACACGTCCAGAAACCCTCATGGGTGACATCGCTGTCGCTGTAAACCCAAATGACGAACGATTCGCAAAACACCTTGGTAGAAAAGTACGCAGACCATTCCCAGAAGCAGAAATCCCAGTCATCGCAGACGACCACGTTGATATCGAATTCGGAACAGGAGCTCTCAAAATCACCCCCGCACATGACAAAGCAGACTTCGAAATCGGTCAGAGACATAACCTAGAAATCATCGATGTCCTAAACCCTGACGGCACCATCAACTGCCCAGAACTACCAGAACTCAACGGACTCGACAGATTCGCAGCCAGACGCAAAGCAGCAGAAATACTAGAAGAAAAAGGCCTCCTCATCAAAGTAGAACAACACGAAAACAACGTAGGCTACTCAGAACGCGCTGACGTCCCAGTAGAACCACGCATCTCTATGCAGTGGTTCCTCAAATACCCATCCACCCAAGAAACCACCTCCGCAGTCACAAATGGCGATATCAAATACCGCCCTGAACGCTGGGTAAAAACTCACTCCAACTGGATGACGAACATCCAAGACTGGTGCATCAGCCGCCAACTATGGTGGGGACACCAAATCCCAGTCTGGTACAAAAAAGAAAAAGCATTCCAACTAAAAGAAGCCGAGTCACTCGATGCCAGTGACCTCACCGCTGGAGATATCCACGTAGGAACAGAACCTCCATCAGACCCTCAAAACTGGACACGTGACGAAGACGTCATGGATACCTGGTTCAGCTCCTGGCTCTGGCCATTTGCTACCATGGATAAAACTACCAAAGCTAAATTCTACCCCACCTCAGACCTCGTCACAGGACCAGATATCATTTTCTTCTGGGTCGCCAGAATGATCATGGCTGGATTCAAATTCGAAAAACAAATCCCATTCAAAAACGTATTCTTCACCTCCATCGTCAGAGACGAAAAAGGACGCAAAATGTCCAAATCACTCGGCAACTCACCAGATCCTATCAAACTAATGGACAAATTCGGCGCAGACGGACTCCGCTTCGGTCTCATGAGAATCGCCCCCACAGGGACTGACATCAAGTTCAATGAAGACACCATTGCAGAAGGCAGAAACTTCGCTAACAAGCTATATAACGCCTGCCGTTTCAGACAAATGAACGGAACCAAGGTCATCCCTCTCAACGCGCTAGATAAACTTGCTCCCCACCACATAGACATCCTCGCCAAGCTAGACCAATTAAACATCAACCTAAACAAAGCATACGAAAACTACCGCTTCAATGACGTCACAGGACACCTATACGAATTCTTCTGGACAGAATACTGTGATAAATTCCTAGAAGCCATTAAATTTGACTTCAAATCAGGAGATGAGTCCGCAAAAACACTCACCCTAGCTGTAATAGACACCGTGCTCGCTCGCTACCTAGCTTGCCTTCACCCACTAATGCCCCACATCACAGAAGAGCTATCAGCAAAAATGGGATACACAGAACAAGGAATGTTCCTCATGAACACACCACTAGATGAATCCCCCGTCCTATCCAGCTTGACAGCAGAAAATATCCAGACTTTCTCCATGCAAGCCACCAACCTCTACACCTCAGCCAGTAACCTCAGAAACCTAAAGTCAGAATACAACCTAGCCGCCAGCAAAGACGTCACATTCGTTCTAAAACCAGCTGCAGACGCACTCTGGGTGGCAAACCAAACAGACACACTTATCACTCTCGTAGGCGCTAAAAGCATCTCACTTAACCAAGAATACATCCCTAAACAAGGCACTCCAGCAGTCGTAACCCCAATCGGAGAAATATACATGCCGCTAGATGGACTCATCGACATGGATGCAGAAAAAGCTCGCCTCGATAAAGAAATCGAAAAAGTCTCATCAGAAGTAACCAAAGCTGGCAAAAAACTCGGAAACGAAAAATTCATCGCAAACGCCAAGCCCGAGATCGTTCAAAAAGAAAAAGACAGACTAGCAGAATGGGAAAACAAACTATCCCAGCTCAAGGAAATGCGCTCAGCTCTATCATAGTAAATACACTTACTATCAACCAGCTCTCACTTTAGTGCTTGCAGAATCACTGCTGCTCAAATTAGCTTGTCCCTACAACTTTTCAAAACCGATCACAGACCGTATCACTAACATGTCTCTCCATACTATTCCGAATCTTCATAATATGAATCCAAAAGCCATCGAACTACTCGAGGCTGCAGGATACTTGGATGCCAAAACCATAGCTAGCCAAAAAATTGCTGACATAACCTCAGAACTAGCAAAAGCAAACAACGTGCTCAACATCATTGATGAAGAACCTAACATCGCAATAGTCACAGAGTGGCTCAAACCACTAGAACAAGAATTTGAAAACCTTACGGAATCAGAATTCTCTCCACCACCAGCCCAACAAACCAAAAGCTCAATCCAGCCAAAACCCAGACTAGCTAGCCCCCAAAGCAACACCCAGTCAGCTAACTTTACTTCTCAAAAAGAAACCTCCTCAACTAAATTTGCTATTCCCATCGCTGAGAACTACATCCAAGAAAACAAAATTAACCTAGAAGAACTTCCCAGCGGAAAAATACTCACTCCATCAAACACCAACTCAAATCAAAATCCACAAAACGCGCAGACAAAACTATTCGATAACTCATCTGCTAAAAAACAAGCATTAGATAAAAGCAGAATCCTCAAAATGGAAACCTTCCACAAAGAAGGCGGAAGAGTTGCCCCCATGCAAAAACCAGAAGTCAACAACCTCACCAGAACCACCAAACGATCCACCAACGAAGGCGTAAACCCAGAATCCAGATTCTTCATCAAAGGTGTTCTCCACAAAAACTCCTTCAGATTTAAAACAGGATGCCTGTTTTTTCTACTAGCTAAATCTCTCATCATTACTGCATTTCTCATCACCCCCCTCGTCATCCTAGACAAAGAAAAATTTCATTGGGCAGTCTGGGCTCCGCTCCTAGCCGTCATCGGAACACTCATCTTACTTACAGCAGCACAACGTGCCCAGTGCCCCATATGTAACCAAAAGCAATTCGCTATCAAAAAATGCCTCAAGCACAGACACGCGCACCGCTGGCCCATTGTCGGATACATGCTACCCACAGCTCTCCACGCTCTCACATTTAAATGGTTCAAATGCATCTTCTGCGGAACATCCGTAAGACTCAAAGAATAACTAATCACCATTTTGCGGTTTTAAATTGCTATATCAGCGTAACTAGATGATACTAGCGAATAATGACCGATGTGTTCGACAAGCAAACTCTAGAGCTAACTCTCAGAGCCTCCAATGAAGGTATCTGGGACTGGAATATAAGCAGCGGTGAAATCTACTACTCTGACAGAATACTAAACTTCCTAGGCTACGAGCAGCATAACCCTCCTAACATAATGACAGATCCAGAGGCTATCATACACCATGACAGCCTTGACTATTTCCAAAATATCCTCTCCCTAACACTACTTGACTCAGACGCAGAACACCTAGGGATCGACTGCAAAATAAAAAGACCTGACGGATCCCCTCGCTGGATAAGAATAAGAGGAACCGTCATCAGAAACTCAACAGGAGCCACAAGAATTGCCGGCTCAATGATAGACATTTCAAAAAGAAAATTCGCTGAAGAAATGGTCGCTGAAGAGCGTAACATGCTCCGTCTCATCATCGATAACATCCCCCTCCAAGTCTACTTTAAAGATACAGAATCTAACTACAAACTCGTTAACCAAAGACAAGTAGAATGGCTCGGACAGTCAGACCCTGCTCAAGTCATCGGCAAATCCGGAAAAACATTCTTCTCAGAGGAAAGCTGGCAAGCAAGCAGAGAAGAAGAACTAACTATCATGCAGTCAGGTAAACCAGTCATCGACGTCATCCAAAGAGAACGCTGGCCAAATAAACCAGACACATTCGTACAAAAAGTAAAACACCCATGGCTAGACAGCTCAGGAAAACTACTCGGAACATACGGTATCGCATGCGATGTAACCAGCCTCATCCAAGCTAAAAAGAAACTAGAACACGTCGCCATTGACCTCCAACAACAAAACAAAAACTACCAAGAAGAACTCATGCTCGCCACTGAGGTCCAACGAGCAATACTACCAGAAAACTCACCAGAATGGAGTACAACCATCGCCGAATGGCAAGACCGCCTTCAAATACATACCCTATACACCGCAGCATCAGAACTCGCTGGAGACTTTTACGACGTCATCAGAATCTCTGATCAAAAAATAGGATTCCTCATGATCGATGTAGCTGGTCACGGAGTTCGCTCAGCCATCATTATCTCGCTCATCAGAGGCCTAACAGAACAAGCAGAACACATTGCCCACAAACCAGCATCCTACCTAGACAACATCAACAAAGGACTCATCGCCATTCTTGAAAAATCCTCCATCGCACTTCACGCATCAGCATCATACACACTCATAGATTTCGAATCACAAAATATAACCATAACCAATGCAGGGCATGACGACCCACTCATCCACTTCATAAACAACCACCCAGATCAACCCACTAACCATCCAAAAGGGCCACCACTCGGCACTCCCTCCTCAAAAGCATATCCAGAAAAATCCTTCCCTATAGACCACATCAAAAACATCTTAATGTTCACCAACGGCATCTACAACGTAATGAACAAAGACCAAGAAAAATGGGGCTTCAAAAAACTCCAACAAGCATTCGCTCATGCCCAAGAAAACAAATCAACCTCCCCAGCAAAATTCATCCACAACCAAGCCAAACAATGGGCCAGCAACAACATCTTCACAGATGACGTCTGCCTGCTCAGCCTTGAAATTAGGTAACACCCCCATGCACGAACCAGACAACAATAGCCTAGAACTAGCTCTCCGAGCATCCAATGAAGGAATTTGGAAATGGGATCTCTCAGAAAACAAAATCCACTACTCCCCGCTTCTGCTAAAATTCATGGGCAACAGCCCAGAACAACCAGCTCCTCACCTATTTGAAAATATAGAAAACACCTATCACCCAGATGATGTTGCTAAACTCCAAAGCATCCTTACTGACTTCATGCTCACCTCAGGTAACGAAACCTTCGGAGCAGACTGCAGATACAACCACCCAGACGGTTCACCAAGATGGTTCAGAATCCGTGGAGCATGTAACCGTGACAACTCTGGCGCCCCCACACTCATCGCAGGCTCAGTCATAGACATCACCCAACGCAAAAAATCTGAACTCCTTCTCGCTGAAGAAAAACACCTGCTCAACCTCCTAACAGAATCTATACCAATTAACATTTACTTCAAAGACGTCGAATCAAAGTTCGTCATGGCTAACACAGCCACAGCTCAAAAAGTCGGCCTCAAATGCGCTAAAGATATCATCGGTAAAACAGACCACGACTTCTTTGACCCCATTCACGCCGATAGCTCACGCAAAGACGAAGTCATGGTCATGTTCACCAAAGAAAATCTTGAAGGTGCTCTTGAAAAAGAAGTCTGGGACGGCCACGCAGAAACATGGTGCATTACTAGCAAGCACCCATGGCTAGACCAAAACGGTAAAATCAAAGGCACATTCGGTGTTACCAATGACGTCTCAGAAATTGTCCATACCCAAAATCGACTCAAAAAAATCTCCAATATCTACAAAAAAAGAAACGACCAATATATAGAAGAACTCAAACTCGCCACTGAAGTCCAACAAGCAATCCTAGCCAAAAAAATACCATCACTAACAAATAATTTCACCGCAACCTTCTCCGTCTCACACACCCCAATGCACGGACTCGCTGGTGACTTCTACGAAGCCATACCCATCTCAGACACAAAAATGGGCATCCTCATGTGCGACGTCATGGGACACGGAGTCCGCGCATCCCTCATCGTAGCTATGATACGAGGACTCATCTCTAAAGAACAAGCATCAGCATCCATACCACAAGACTTCCTAGAAAACCTCAATAAAGGACTATGCCACATCCTGAGCAAGGCCGGTATAACCATGTTCTCCACCGCCATCTACTCCGTCATCGACGTCAAAAAAGCAACCATCACAATGGCTAACGCCGGCCACCCCATTCCAATAATCAAACAAAAATCTCATTTCAAACTCACAGATCCCAGCTCAATAAAAGCAGGCACAGCTCTAGGACTTATCCCTAATAGCCAATACAATGATTCAATCCTCAAGCTAGAAGACCTAGATGAAATCATATTATACACTGACGGCATCTATGAAGTCATCAACAACAAGCAAGAAGAACTCGGAATCAAGAACCTCATCAACAAAATGAACTCCAATAAAACAAATAATCTCTCATCCATCCAAAACCTCAGCAACATAGCCATAAAATACTCACACGACCAAAAATTCAACGACGATGTCTGCCTACTCTCTGTTAAGTTCAAAAAAAACATAACAACATGGACTTCACAGAAATAGACCGAGATGACTTCAGAAATCTGCTCAATGAAATAAGCAAGACTTTCATGCCTTTCGGCAAATTCGGACCCAGCTTCCACCCACCTAATGGAGTCCCCATCATGGACCTCCCACCAGAATACCTCACCTGGTTTAAAGAACGCGGATTCCCAAAGGGTCAGTTAGGAGAACTCATGCAACAAGTCTGCGAAATCAAAGAAGTCGGCATGGACCAAATCTTTGAACCTCTCAGACAAGCCAACGGAGGCAGAGTAAGCACCCGTAAAAGACGCCCCTCTGCAGACTTTTAAACACTACTTCTGACAGTGAAATGGAGCTGGAACGGTAACCACATCCATGCCCGCACTTTGTGCCGCCATCATTCCTGCCGGAGCATCCTCCAGAACCAAACACTTCGTAGGATCCACTTCTAAACGTCCTGCCACCTCAATAAATACATCCGGCGCAGGCTTACCACATGCCACATCATTCGCCGTCACCACCTCATCAAATAAATCACTAATCCCCACCGCCTGTAACGTCTTCTCTGCTACCTCCCTTATTGCACCAGTCGCTATACCCAATGGCACCTTACCTCGTAGGGACTTAACATAATCAATGACATCCTCATTTATCTCAACCTCACCCAACATACTCAAATAAGCCTCTCTCTTAGCCAAAGCCACATCATCAGGATCCAAGTGCAAGCCAAACTCACCATTCAGCTCAACCACTATATCCGTTGTCGGGCGCCCACCCATAGAATAAAAAACATCCTCAGGTAAAACATCTTTAGGAACATTAAACTGTGCCAATGCCTGGCTCCATGCCTTAAAATGCGCCGGCATAGAATCAACCAGCGTCCCATCTAAATCAAATATCACAGCTTCATAGCTGCCATCAGGTATCTCAAGTTCTCCGAAAGTAGTCATTTCACCTGCTTAGTGACAAACCATAAAAAATAATGCAAGACAGTTTAAATAATTTTTACGCTTTATTTGCTTCCGCCTTGATAACCATCAACAAATCACACACCATCAACCAATGCAAATCCTCACCAAAATACTCACCATACCCACTCTTTTAACCATGCTCATATCCTGCTCATCCACAAACCACGGCATGGTAAATATACGCGATGTCGACCCATCTATACAAATCGATCTCCGATACAAAACCAACGACAACATAACCAAAAAACCACTCTACCCAAAAAACATGCAAGCCCTTCTCAGACCAGCCACCGCCAAGAGACTCGCTCATGCTAATAAAATCGTCAAAGAAAGCGGTTACCGCCTCCGAATCTGGGACGCATACCGCCCACAGGCAGCTCAAATCGCCCTCTGGAACGCCTCAGGCCAAAACTCTAGCTTCGTCGCTGACCCATACAAAAACCCATCACTTCACACCCACGGTGTCGCCGTAGACCTCACCCTCGCTCTGCCTGACGGAACCCCCGCAATCATGCAAACCAAATTCGATGAATTCTCAAAAAAAGCATCACCACACTACATACACCCCAACCCACTCGTAAGAAGAAACCTCCGCATACTCAAAGACGCCATGGAACAAGCTGGATTCCAATACATTCACTCAGAATGGTGGCACTTCCTGGATAAAGACTATAAGAAATACCCCATCATCCCATCCATCCAGTAACCATGAAACCTAAATCCAAAATCGCCATCATCGGCGCTGGACCAGCTGGCCTTCGCGCCGCAGAAACCGCCGCCCTAGCCGGTGCCTCCGTCACCATATTCGATTCCAAACCCTCATCAGGCAGAAAATTCCTCATCGCCGGCAAACGCGGACTCAACCTCACCCATGATGAAGAATGGTCAGCATTCATCACAAGATACAGCGGTAAAGACATCCCCTCACCACTCTGGCAAAACATCCTAACAGCTTTCGATAATACAAAACTACGCCAATGGGCAAGCTCACTCGGCATCCAAACCTTCGTAGCATCATCCGGAAAAGTATTCCCCACAGAAATGAAAGCAGCTCCACTCCTCAAGCGCTGGATAGACAACCTCCGTTTCAACCTCAAAGTAAACTTCCACTTCAACCACCACTGCACTGACATACTAACCTCAGAAAATAAAATATCCACATCATTCAACACCCCAGAAGGAAACTCCACCAAAATATTCGATGCTGTCATCCTCGCCCTCGGCGGAGCCTCATGGCCAAGCACCGGCTCCACCGGAGAATGGATCAATATCTTCTCCAAACACAACATTAACATAACCCCACTCACCCCAGCTAACAGCGGCTGGGAAGTAAAATGGAACAAACAACTCATCCAACATGCCGAAGGACTCCCCCTAAAAAACATCACAGCATCAGCTAACAACATATCCGCCATCGGTGAACTCGTCATCACTAAATACGGACTCGAAGGAGGACCCATATACAAACTCGGCCCAGCAATTAGAGAACTCGAAAAACCACAAATCTATATCGACTTCAAACCAACTCACACCATAGAACAACTCATCGCTAAAATGGAGTCCGCTAAGACCAACCTCACCAAAGAAGCCAAAACTCGCTGGAAGCTAAACCCCGCAGCTCACGCACTCCTCAATGACAAATTCCCAAAAAACACCTCCCCCACAGTCACAGAACTAGCCACAACTATTAAAAACTTCAACATCCCACTCACACGACCACGTCCCATCGAAGAAGCCATCTCATCCGCCGGAGGCGTCCAATGGAACGAACTAGATGATCACCTCATGCTCAAAAAAATCCCAAACGTATTCTGCGCTGGTGAAATGATAGACTGGGAAGCACCCACTGGCGGATACCTTCTCCAAGCATGCTTCGCCACAGCCGACTGGGCCGCTAAAGCCGCAACCAAATCCAATTAAAACAGTCATAATTTCAACCATGACTTTCATAATTGACAAATTAAACTAAAAATGATATACCTCCCATATGCGTCAACCAAAACTTATCACCATTAAATCACACTTTCAGCTCTGCTGTTAGAGATTATCCTTTGCTGATTTCTGATAAATAAACGCATCATTCCAACTGGAAAAATCACACCTGTATTCTTCTAACAGCTGCTTGCCCTAAGTTCTCATCACATCCATCTAACATTTGTATAAATGATTATGGATTCATAGAAAATCATCATAGCAAGAGTCGCTTGGCGCATAATAATGCTTAACAAGCAACACATAGCAAAAATAATTTTGCTATATAGATTTTCAACAAAAATCAGCTTTGATACAAAAATGAAGCGCACAGTCTTACACACTAAAAAAAACCATTTATTATTTTGAAACTAACAACAAACTTAATAACCAGAGAATTTCTCGCCACCACAGGATGGGCAGACAACGCTCAGCTAGACGAAATCATCACTCACGCTAAATTCCTCATCACCCACAAAGGAATCAACACCAAAAAATACCTCATGAAATCCCTCAAAAGAGATTTCCCACACTGCCACGCCACGCTCACCATGAGACAAAACCCCGCACCTCTCAGCCTTGCCATAGACGCAGACTCCCCCGCCAGCATCAAAAACCTAAACATAGCAAAAAAACAAATCACCGAGCTGCTACGCTGCCCCGTAGTCAGCTCCGGCACACTCATGCCAGATGCTTGCCCAGCAGGCAGCGCACCAGCATCCATGCCAGTAGGCGGAGCCATCGCAGTAGAAAACGCTATCATACCTGCCGCCCACAGCGCAGACATCTGCTGCTCACTGCTCGCCACATTCTACCACTCAGACATGCCACCCGCACTCCAAGTAGACACACTCATGCAGCACACCAGATTCGGCCCAGGAGGAAGAAATAAAGCAGACCAAATCCACCATCCAGTCCTCGACGAAAACGTATGGGCTAACCCCTTCCTCAAAGGTCTACTACCAAAAGCCAGCAGCCACATAGCAGACCAAGGAGACGGTAACCACTTCGCATTCATCGGCCATATCAACATCACCACAGAATGCATCCATACGCTCAAAAATAACGGCCAACCAGAACTAGCAAAGCAGCTCCAAGCCAAAGAACACTGGCATGTCATCGTCACTCACCACGGCTCTCGCAGCATCGGACACACCCTATACACCCGCGGCCTAGAAGCCGCTATCAAACACACCAGATCACACGCAACAGGCATCCCAGACGAAGCTGCCTGGCTAGACATGGACAGCATAGATGGACATAACTACTGGAATGCACTCCAATACATCAGCCGCTGGACCAAAGCAAACCACCAAACCATCCACCATAACTTCATCAAAGCCATCAATAGCACACCAGCCGCAGAAATAGGTAATGAACATAACTTCGTCTGGAAAAAACCAGAATCTAAAACCTACCTACATGGAAAAGGTGCCACCCCAGCATGGCTGAACAAAGACCAGCACCCATTACTTGGATTAATCCCGCTAAACATGGCTGAACCCATCCTTCTAACCCTCGGATCTAATAACAAAAAACATCTCAGCTTCTCTCCACACGGAGCCGGCAGAAACATGTCACGTAGCGCACTACTCAGACGCTACACCAAATCCAAAAAATACAGCTTCGACCACAAGCTCCTAGAAAAAGACATCCAAGAAGGAACGAAAGGAATCGAAGTCAGATGGTTCCAAGGTAGACCAGACGTCACCGAAACCCCCATCGGCTACAAACCCGCAGCAACCGTTCGTCAACAAATTAAAAAATACCAATTAGCCAACATCATCGGAGAAATAAAACCACTCGCCAGCATCATGAGCGGAAGAGCGCTAACCCATGAAAAACCACTCACACCAAAACAAATCAGACAAATGCAACACAGAAAAGATCGCAGAAAAAACAACTCCAAAGACTGGCTTAACAACCACTAAATAAAATAATTTGAGACATTTTGACGTGTCACAATGTCCCTATAACCCAATTCCGTCACCTCAAAAACCTTATGAAACCCAACGAAAAATACACCTAACACCCTAAAAAACAACACGATACACACTAATGTTAATATTTGGCACACAAGATGCAATTATGAAAACAACAATAAACAACATAATTAAATACAAATATGATAAATATACTAAATTGGAACAACGGAATCTTCGCAGAGCTAAACGAGATCATCAACAATAGCATCCAAGCCATCGACCATGAACTCGAACAAAGATGCACCGGCTACCCAAACTCAAAACATCAGCTATTCGCTACCGACAGCGGATGGGCCGCAAGAGTAGACCTCCCCGGATACGCTAAAGAAGAAATCTCCCTCAACTTCGAAAACCACAAACTCATACTCAAAGCCTCTAACGAGCAAAGAGGCGACACACATCTCAGCCTTGCGCTCGGCGAAGAAGTAGAAATCAGCAACATCTCTGCCAAACTAAATAACGGTATCCTAGAAATCACATTACCAAAAATCGAAGATAAAATAGAAGAAGCTAAAATCATCGAAATCCAATAAAAAAATAACGAAAACCTAAACCATCAAATAATATGATCACAGAACCTAACTATAAAATCACCAACAACGATACCGGAGCCGTCATCGAAATCGATCTCCCAGGCGCCAACAAAGACTCCATAGAACTAAACTCTGAAAACGATACACTCAAAGTCCATGCGCCAAGAGAAATAAACACACCAGAGAATTGGCAACTTATCAATCAAGCCATCAAACCAGAAGGATACGAACTCAACTTAAAATTAGAACCTACCCTAAACATCGCAGCAGCTAAAGCAAAGCTCGAGAACGCCGTCCTCACACTCACCATCAGCAAACATGAAGCATCACTCCCTAAAGAAATCCCCATTTTAAATTGATCCAAAGATCTTTTTTTCATACTATAATCAATGCTGTCACCAGCACCCCAACAGCAGGGTGCTGGTTTTCCTATCCCTCCATCATCATCAAAAAAACGACCTCTCAAAAGCAACAGAAACCGTTGACTCAATTCAACTTTAATATAAACCACCAGCATGAGCAACTCATCTCCAACACCTGAACATCCAGAAGAAATCCCGGTAGAAGAATTCACCAAAGTCGAATCCACCTTCATAAGACACAGGAATATCCTCATGGTCAAAGCTCAGTTCACACCCATCTACACTGACTACTACCTCCACCTCATGGAGCAAAAGCTCCGTCATAATGAAAACTTAGACCAAAAACTCAAAGACCTACTAGCCCTACTCTCCCTCCACTTAGTCGCCCGCCCATGGGCTGAAACCATCGCTTGGACCATCAACCTGCGCGCACCTCGCGTAAATCTATTCGTCACAGGAAGCTCACTCTTTGAAAACATCACAGGTCACCTCTTCACAGAAAATGTCAAAGAACCTGACCGTAACATCCTCTTCTCACAAACACTCGTCAAAAACACTGAAGGCAGACGGTCACACATCGAGCTAGAAACAGAAGATCCCATCGAATGGATTGAAACATACTACCTACAAAGCGAGCAAAGACCAGCAAGAGCCTTCAGACTTGATGACGAACACTTCGTCCTTCTTGCTGCTCAGCCAGACGCAGACACAGAATGGCTTGATCAACTCACCAATGATGACGTCGCAAATATAACCAAAAACGAAGAAACCAACCTACTTGAAACAAGAAAATTCCGCTTCCAATGCGGCTGCAGCGTAGACAAAATCCTACCCGCTCTCAAAGCCTGGAAAGACCGCAAAGACGAACTCTTCCAAGGAGACCCAGCCATAGAAGCCAGCTGCCCACGCTGCGGAGCCAAGCACATAGTCACTCCAGACATGCTCTAAGCGCTATACCTAACAGCATGTCCATTCATACTACTCAGTAGGAATAATCAGTTCCCGTGGATCCGGCACAGGAACCTCTTCCACCTTCGGCTTTATAAATTTTCGGGGCTTAGCATCCTCACCACCAGCACCTGGCTTAATCTTAAACTTTAACTCCATACCTCCCCCACCCTTGAATTTGAATTCCTTCATCTCATTAGCATCCAGCTTCAAGCGGAACTGTAACCTCCCCCCCTCCATGTCAGGTATAAGCTGTAAATTATTTTTACCCATCTTATTCAACTGCTCCATATTCAGCCGCAAACGCTCAATATCTTCCGGCCTCATACCTCCTGGACCCAGCCCTCCTCTAAACATAAAAGCCTGATCCATTTTTTTATAATCAGCCAGCTTGAGAACCTTATCCATAAACTGACCTCCACGCTCCAGTTTCAACTTCAACTTCTCCCCAGCCTTCTTATTCTTAACATAATTAGATAAAAACCTCATCGCTTCATCAGCAGCATTCTTCATATCACTGAGATCTATACCATCTATCTCCACTATGACATCTCCTGCCTCCAGCCCCGCCTTAGCAGCCGGTGTACCTGGCATCACTGCCTTCACTCCCACTCCTCCCAGATGCATAAACATCTCTATGCCCATATAACCTCGCGTATTGGGGATCGCCTTATAACCAGTCACATCAGATATCACCGTGCTCAGCCTAGACTTCAACTCTGGAGAAACCGTCTTCTCCCTCAGCTCCTCCAGCTCCTTTACTCCTGCCTCACCCTCACCCTTCAGCCACTTAGTCAGCTTCTGCTCAGAACTCTCTCTTAACTGAAAACTCTCATCTCCCAGACCATCTATAAGCTCTTGAGGAACACCAAATGACAAATGAGCTAAACCCAAATTCGCCATGACCACCAAATACTTCATATCTAAATATCTCATAACTTTTTATTCCTTACTTTTTAATATACACCCTCTAAAACCAGTTGCCATATGATTAACTATTTCTCTCTAACTAACAATTTCAAATCCACGTTATCCTAACGCTTACCTTTCATTAAACGCTTACCTTTTATTAATAAGTCAATTTGCTTATCCACCATATCCTGGAACCCAGGCTCTGCACCTTCAGCCTTAAACTGAGCCTTTAGCTCAAGTAATTTCTCCAACCTTTCATTATGCTGAACCAACGGCAGCTTATATATACCCAACTTCATCTCCATAGTATGCATTTTTTCTCCACGTAGCACCTTCAAAGTCAACTTCTCTCCAGCCTTCTTACCTTTTACATATTTATCTAAAAAATCTTTCGCGGACTCCTTATTGCCATTCTTATCAATAACATTAATCCCATCTACCGCTATTACCTTATCATTCACCTCTAAACCACACCTTGCAGCTGGCGTCCCAGCCAAAACATCAGTCAGTAAAACCACTCCTCTATGTGCCATCATCCGCACCCCCATATAACCTTTTGTTCCAGGTAGACCTTCATAAATAACCACTGAGGAAATCACACGCTCTAGCCGAGATCGCACCTCAGGTGAACGACTCCCCTCCAACAGCTCACGCAACCGTGCCAAACCCACCTTCCCATTCTCATTAGCCCACTCATTCAAACGCTTTTCGGCACTCTCACGTTCAAAATAATTGGCTACCCCCAATCCTCTCACCATCTCCTCAGGACCCCCTAACACCAATCCACTAAACCCCATCAAAAAGGCGAATATTAATCTAATTTGTCGAACAGTCATCATCATCTAATGTTTTATAACTAACTTAGCGTATACTAAATGCCATTTTATTTAAATATTAAAATACACAAATCGTATCACCCTAATACCATTATAACACCGCACACATAAAAAACAACCCTCACTAGCGCTAACTTCCACACATAACCCAAAACTACAAACATCTTCACCCTCACATTCTTATACTCTTAAAAAATGAATACCAAATATCAACATTACACCTACTAGATTCATCCAAATAAAGAATTTGCATTACCCCCAAAGCTGGTATTCATTACCCCTGAATAGGCATCAAATAACTGACATTACAACGCACACTATGTCCCGCAAAAAAATCACTCTGGGTATCATCCCACTTCTTATTTCGATCTGCTCCAGCCTCACAGCCAACGCGAAAATTGACTTCGCCCACGAGGTCGTGCCTCTCCTCAAAAAACACTGCATCGAATGCCACGGAGGTGATAAATCAAAAGGAGGATTCTCACTTAATACCAGAGCTCTCGCTCTCGATAGCGGGGACATCGTTCCAGGAAAACCTGACCAATCCCTCATACTAGAATACCTCGTGTCAGACGATGAAGATGAAAAAATGCCTCCCCCAAAAGAAAATAAAAAACCTCTCAGCGAAAAAGAAGTAGAAATATTCCGCCGCTGGATAAAAGACGGCCTCCCATGGGCTAAAGACTTCACATTCGCCAAAAAGCGCTACGAAACTCCTCTAAAACCACGCACCGTCAATCTCCCCGCAGACCTATCAGACTCACAAGCCATAGACTACCTCACCAAAAAATACCTCAAAAAAAATAAAATCAACACACCCTCACTAGTCGATGACCTCACCTTCCTCAGAAGACTACACCTAGACATCACCGGCCTCCCCCCCACCAAAGACACCATAGCTCTCCTTGAATCCGGTAAACTAGACCGCACCAAAGCCATAGACCTCGTCCTCGAAGATAACCAAAAATACGCCGAACACTGGATGGTCTTCTGGAATGACCTACTCAGAAACGAATACGCCGGTACAGGCTTCATCGACGGCGGCCGCATGCAAGTCACATCCTGGCTCTACAAATCACTCCTTGAAAATAAACCATACAACACATTCGTTCACCAACTCGTATCTCCAACTAAAGAATCCGCAGGATTCACCAAAGGCATCAAATGGAGAGGCAACGTCAACGCCAGCCAAACAGCAGAAATCCAGTTCTCACAAAATATCTCTCAAGTATTCCTCGGAATCAACATGAAGTGCGCTTCTTGCCACGACAGCTTCATCGACAAATGGACACTAAACGATGCCTACGGCCTAGCCGCAGTCGCCTCAGAAAAACCACTACCCATCTTCCGCTGCGACAAAGAAACTGGCAAAACCGCAAAGCCCAGCTGGATCTTCCCAGAACTCGGAAACATCGACCCATCACTCCCGCCTAAAAAACGTCTCGTCCAGCTCGCTGACCTCATGACTCACCCAGAAAACGGCAGAATGCAGCGCACCATCGTTAACCGTATGTGGCGCCAACTCATGGGAAGAGGAATCGTCCACCCAGTTGACTCCATGAGCACTGAACCATGGAGCGAAGAACTACTTGACCACCTCGCTAACACTCTCGTCAAAAATGACTTCAACATCAAAGCCACACTCAAAGTCATCCTCAAATCAGACGTATACCGCATGACAAGCGAAAATATCAAACAATCCAAAGCAGGAGCAAAATTCCTCGGCCCAGTCAGACGCAGACTCACTGCAGAACAGTTCCTAGACGCCATCCGTACCACCATAGAGGTTTGGCCTACACCAAAACCAAAAAGCAGCGCATTCAGACTCAGACGTCAACAAGGAGGACAACTCCAAGCCGTCATGAAAGCCCACGGACTCAAGCAATGGGACAACAGACCCATTCGCACCACATTCACCAAAAGAGACAAACTCCAAGCATCACTAGGAAGACCTAACCGTGAACAAGTCGTCACATCAAGACCTAACCTCATCACTACCCTAGAAGCCATCAACCTAGCAAACGGAGAACAACTCTCATCTCTCCTCGCCAAAGGCGCTAAACAGCTCATGGCTAAATACAAAAAAGCCGAACTCATCGATCACGTCTACAACCTAGCCCTAAGTAGACAACCCTCTAAAAATGAACGCCATGTTTCCAACTCCCTCATCGGCGAAACCCTCACACAACAAGGTGTCGAAGACTTCCTATGGGTAATCTTCATGCTCCCAGAATTTAACTACGTAAACTAAGATGACTAACGATTGGTACAACGAAAATGATCCAGGAACGACAAGACGTCGATTCCTCCAAAAAATCAGCGCTGCAGGTGCTGCCACCATGCTCAGTGGCGCCCCCCAACTCGTAGCCAGCGATAAACTCAAACAACCAAAAGCTAAAGCAGACGCCTGCATCCTCCTCTGGATGGCAGGCGGCATGGCATCACCAGAAAATTTCGACCCAAAACACTACGAACCATTCAAAATCGGAACTCCAGTCGAAAAAGTCATCAGCACATTCCCAGCTATCGATACCGCCGTTGACAATATCAAAATCGCACAAGGACTCGAAAAAATCGCATCCGTCATGGACCTCGCCACACTCATACGCTCTCACACACAAGCAGACCTAGGCCACATACTTCACTCCAGACACCAATACCACTGGCACACTGGATACGTACCTCCTCAAACAGTGGCAGCTCCTCACATTGGCGCGTGGATGTCAAAAGTCCTCGGCCCAAGAAACGAAGTCATCCCCCCATTTATTAACATCGGACAACGCCTAGAAGGCGTAGGAGAAAGTGAGGAACTCAAATCATTCACCACTGGTGGATTCTTCGGCAGTGAACACGGCCCCATGAACATCCCCTACCCAGAAAAAGCCTCAGAAGCCGTCAAACCTCCTAAAGGAATGGACGCCAACCGCTTCGCAAAACGCTACAAAGCTCTCCAAGATAAACTCAAACACTCAGAAAAAGGTGAAGCCCTCAGCGACTTCCACCAAGAGTCCATGCTCCGCTCACTAGAAAAAGCTCACCGCCTTCTCGGCTCAGATGACCGCGCCGCATTCGACCTCTCACTAGAGAAAAAAGAAAGCTATGACATCTACAACACAGGACGCTTCGGTCGCGGATGCCTTCTCGCTCGCAGACTCGTAGAAGCCGGGGCGCGCTTCGTCGAAGTAAGCACAGAATACATCCCATTCGTTCACTGGGACACACATGAAAACGGCCACCAAACTGTCAAAAAACTACACCAAGAAATAGACGCCCCCATCGCTCAGCTCATCCTCGACCTCGAAGAACGCGGACTCCTAGACAGCACACTCGTCATCGTCGCCAGCGAATTCAGCCGTGACATGATCATGGAAGGCCGCCCAGGCAGCAAAGCAAAAGACCAATCCAGAGCAAAAACAGACGTGCTCAAAGAAATGAAACACTACGGACTTCACCGCCACTTCACAGGCGGATCATCCGTCCTCACATTCGGCGGCGGAATGAAAAAAGGTTTCCTCTACGGAAAAACAGCAGATGAAAGACCCTGCATCGCCGTAGAAAACCCAGTCAGCATCGAGGACCTCCACGCCACCATGTTCACAGCCATGGGAATCAGCCCTAAAACCGAATTCGACATCGAAGGCAGACCATTCTACGCCACCAAAGACGGCACAGGTAAAGCCGTCAAAGACGTCTTCGCATAAACCTACTAAAAAACCTCCCTACCCCCCACCCACCTTATAACTGAGATGAATCCACTTCTATGCAGAAACCTATTTCGCAAAAATCATTCATCATGACACAATTTCCCCCACTAAATGGCTCAAATTCACATTTACGGCTTGTGATAAGTCCCGCATTCGTGAATGTTCTGAAGCCATATGAACACTGAGATACTCAACAAAGCAGCGAACGAAGCACGTGGCCTAGCAATAGACGCAGTACACGCATGCTCATCAGGACATTTAGGACTCCCTCTAGGTTGCGCAGAAATAGGTGCTGTTCTATTCGGAGAGACTCTCACATTCGACCCCGCAGCACCAAAATGGCTCAACAGAGACCGCTTCATACTCTCCGCAGGTCACGGATCCATGTTCATCTACAGCTGGCTCCACCTCAGCGGATTCGACGTCTCACTACAAGACGTCAAAGACTTCCGTAAACTACACAGCATCACACCAGGTCACCCAGAATACAACGAAACCCCAGGTGTAGAAGCAACCACAGGACCCCTCGGTCAAGGCATCGGTAACGCAGTAGGCTACGCAATGAGCGGTAAACGCGCCGCCGCCATCTATAACACACCAGATCATCAAATCTTCAACCACAACGTAGTTGCACTCGCAGGTGACGGATGCATCCAAGAAGGCGTCGCTCGTGAATCCATCGAATTCGCAGGACACAACCAGCTAGACAACCTCACACTCATCTATGACAGCAATGACGTCACTCTAGACGCCATGGCAGACGTCACTCAAGGCGACCAATCACAAAAATACTTCGAGTCACAAGGCTGGGACACAACAATCGTAGACGGGCATGACATCACTGCAGTAGCCAAGGCACTTCAAGACGCAAAAGCCAACAACAACGGCAAACCTACCGTAATCATCGCTAAAACACTCATCGCAAAAGGCATCCCAGAAGTAGCAGGAACAGCCAAAGGACACGGAGAAAGCGGCGCTAACTTCGCAGATTCAGCCAAAGAAGGGATGGGAATCCCACTCACAGGATTCTACATCTCTGACGAAGTAAAAGCATACTTCGCACAGCAAGCAGAAACAAAAGCAGCTGCACACGCAGAATGGCAAAAAACATTCGCAGCTTGGGCAAATGCCAACCCAGAACTCGCCAAACAACTCGCATCAGGTGGCGCCAGTGAATCAGCTGAGTCACTCCTTGAAAAAATCCCCGTCTTCGCAGACGACTACGCAGACGCCACCCGCGGAACTGGCGGCGTTGTCATCAATGCCCTCGCCAAAGAAGTCCCTCAAATGATCACAGGATCAGCAGACCTCTACGGATCCACTAAAAACTACCTCAAAGACGGCGGAGACTTCGCTCCTAATAACCCAGCAGGAAGAAATATCTGGTTCGGTATCCGTGAACACGCCATGGGAGCCATCTGCAACGGCATCGCATATGACGCCCTATTCCGTGTCAGTGGAGCCACATTCTGCGTATTCGCAGACTACCTCAGACCATCCATCAGACTCGCAGCACTCGCTAACCTCCCAGTAAACTACATATTCACCCACGACTCAGTAGG
>CALGZA010000064.1 GCA_937934595.1 uncultured Verrucomicrobiales bacterium
TCAGGAACTATTCTCTTCCTAGGCAGAATGATGAACCCCAAGGAATAATTAAAAAATCAACCCTCCCATCCCCTACTCATTCCATTTGAACCATGATTTTAGATGAAAAATCTAGACCGTAAGAGCAGCAAGACAGAAAAAAGAGCATAGTGGACTACGCAACTAACTTATAGCGAATCTATTTACACCATATCGATTTGCCAAAAAAATCAACTTTGCTGTAAAAAATATAATAATGAAAACCTACATTACCCCATAATAACTTTGAAGATGAAATAAACCTATCATTCCACTAGCAACTCACTACGTAACCTATGAAGCACTGAGGACCTAGGAAACCTAAGTAATGCAGAATCCAAAGCACGCCGTGCATCTAGAAGCAAACCAAAATCATAATGAGCCTTAACTCGGTGATAATGAATCGTAAATAAATCATAACCTGCTAGTTCCATTCTATCCAGTATCTTTAATATCTCAGCCAGATCACCTTCACTTCGCGCTACTTCCACTAAGAGTATCTCCACTTCTTCACGCAGTTCAGATGCCTCTCGCAGCGCCCTATTTAACACCCCTCTAGCCCCTTCTGGATCACCATTTCTCAGATGCAGCTTCACCAACGTCTCCCACCCACCATATCGCTTCGGATGCACCCGCGTCAGCTCATCCCCTAACTCAAAGGCACGCTCAAACCTCCCATCCCTTACCTCCAAATGAACCAAAGAAATCATCGAAAGATAGTGCGATGAATAATATACAAGTGACTTCTCACTCTGCTCACGCAAGTCACTCCACACTCTGACCTGCTGCACACACAGCAATGACATCGGAATGATTACCACCACTAACACCCATAGATAGGATCTCCCCAGTGCCGCCAGACCACTTACAAGAGCCAACATCAAAAACAAAGAAGGAAAATAACTCAACCGGTCAGCAGCAAACTCAAGCGGTGTCGCCACCAACCCACTTACAGGTAAAATCATAAAAACAAAAACTATCAAACACTTCTCATACAAGCCCAATACCGATTTCCGAACACGGTAAAATGAAAAACCCACCAATCCAAGCACCACCAAACCAAAAATCATATTAACCCACGTTAACAAAATAGGATAATCTACCACTAAATACATCGGCACTAACGTCTTATGAACATAGTGCCCTATCGCAGCCACCGCTACCAACGGTCGCAATATAAAACCACCATGCAAATCAGGAGAAGGATTATCCCAGTTTGCCCACACAGCCATCCCCAACCCCATAACTGATATCACAAAATAACCCGACATAATATAATTACCTGGCCTCCTATCCTTAGGACAGAATAACAGTAGCAAAGGCAAACCAATTAGCGTCTGCTTACTAAAAACACACAAAATATAAAATACAACAGAACGCTTAAACCACCCCCTTACAAAAGCAAAAATCGCCACTAAAGCAAAAAAAGCAGCCAATAATCCCTTAAAAGAAGATGCCCACACAACCGACTCCACCCTCAAAGGATGAACAGCAAAAAGCAACACAGCAACTAAAGACACTAAAGCAGAAACCCCACATTCCCTAAATAACCGATAAGCAAGTAAACTCACTAAAACATGCAACGAAAAGCAACACACCTGAAGAATAAAAGCCCCCTTACTAATTCCCTGTAACACAACCGACAAACTCCAAGTCACAGGCATATAATTATACTCAACATGCTCAGTCCAACACCAAACCAAACGCTCATTGACTCCAGCCTCAGAAAACATCGGATTATTCACATAATAGGCATAATCCTCTATATACTTCCATTCATAGCCCACAGCAGGCAAAAAAATCGCCGCGATCAACGCAGCGATTATGAAAACATGAACAAAATGAGAACGAACCTTCAATGAACTAAAGAGACTAACGTCTACGGCGCGAAACACCAAATGTTAGAGCCCCCAGTAGAAACAAACTCACCCCAGGCTCAGGAACAGTAATAGGCAATGTCGAAGCTGTGAAATCAGTCAGCACCCCACTTCCCGCAGCTGTCGCTACCGCATTAAACGTATAATTATTAATATCATTTGCCTGAACATTCTGCGCACCAGCAAGAGAAAAAGGCCCACTAGACTGTATCGTCCCAGAAGTAGTCTGTACATTCACCACAGCAGACTGATTATATTGCCCTGAATTTTGCCCAGGAAGAGCCTCCAGCTCAACCTGAATATTAACCTCCTGATCAACACTTAGACCAGTCATAATCAGCTGAACTGGTGCATTCTTCTGTAACCCATAAAGTGAACCATCATTAAAATATAACGTAAAGCCATTCACATCCTGACCATTCAGAACTGATGAAGAACTCGCCTGATTCGAAGGCCTACCATAATACAAACCCAACTCATCATTCTTAGTAGGATCAAAAACAGGAACTAAAACAGAAAAATCAAAATAAAGAGGATTAGCTAAAAGCACTCCACCACTTAAATTTAAAGCATCCACTACATCTAGTGAAACCCCACCACCCTGGCCATTACTAGAAACAAACTCCAGACCACTAACGCCAGATGTCGTATTCGTATTGTTCATAGTAGTAAACCCACCATTGTTGTTAGAAAAATCAGCAGTGTATGACTGAAACGCTAATAATGATGAAAAGGGAGTAGTCAACACGGCTAGCACAGTAATAATCTTATTATTTCTCATTTCACGTAATAAATTACATACTCTAAAAATAAATATCAACACTAATAGTAATAATTTTTTAATCCTCAACTACAACAACACATCACCCACAGATTTTATTTGCAGATACCAAAACATACACCACAATAAATCCATGCAAGAAGTCACCGAACAAATGAGAAACTTCCTCCAATTCGTCGCTCTACAATTTATAACCAACCCAGATCAAGCTCAGCTAAAAGTAGCTGAAGCCAGCGATAACCACATCCGCTTCAGACTCATCGTCGCCCAGGAAGACGTAGCCATCCTCATCGGTAAAAACGGCTTCACCGCCAGCGCTATCCGTAACGTACTCAAAGCAGCAGCATCCAGAGAAGGCATCAACGCCACACTCCAAATCGTCTCCCACGATGAAGAAAAACACAGAATGGCATCCATCGAAAACGAAGAATTCACCTCAGAAAAATCAACTGAACCCCAACAACATAATAAAGAATTCAACGAAATACCCAATGGCTCAAAAAAAGAAGAATAAACACCTAACCAAGCAACCAGAACTCCTCCCCAACATACAATATTTTCCATTGTCCCAAACTCATCTCTCATTTACGGCTATGTAATGCCAACACTCTTCATAGCTCTAGAGTCCATCACCCAAGGCCCCACCCTAGAATCCAAAGACACCTTCAGCTATGACCGCGCCAGCCGCCTCATCCGCACCAACAAAGGCCGATACAAGATCATCACCCAGCACATCTACGCCGCAGACTCCCAGCCGCTCACAGAAACCCTCATCGCCAACAATCGCACCAGCAGGCGCAGCTACGATGCCGGCAACCGCCCCATCACCCACGCCTACCCAGACGGAAACGCCACCACCTGGAACTACACCGCGCGCAACCTCGTAGAAACCGTCCACTACCAAGACAACTCCATCCTAACCAACACCCACGACCCCAGCGGAAGGCTCACCACACAAAACTACGGAAACACCCTCAGCAAGAACATCAGCTACGGCAGAAAAGACAACCTCCGCACCAGCGACCAGACCTATGCAGGCAACAATAGCCTAGAAGATCTCGCACTAAGCTACACCTACGCAGCCGACAAGCAAATCATCGCTGAAAACATCACAGGCAAAACCATCCGCACCAAAGGCTTCACCGCCAACTATGATGCCAGCTACCGCCTCATCAGCCACAACCAAACAGCCGCCCAAAACCAGACCCAAACCTGGAACTATGACGGCGCCGGCAACTGGAACAGCACCACCAAAAACGGCACCACCCAGAACCGCAACCACAGTGCCAGTGACCAAATCAGTCAACTAGGAGGCAAGTCCACCACGCACGACACAAAAGGTAACTTGACGAAATACCAGCAAGATGGCAAAAAACTATATAGTGACCTATGATTTAGACAACCGCATGACGCGAGTAAAAGTAAACCGTCGCAAAGTAAACTACCGTTACGATGCGCTAGGCAGACGCGTGATCCGCCAGTTCCGCAACGAGCACAGCGCACTCATCTGGTGGGGCAACAGCGAAAACGCTGAATACAATCATCGAGGCTCCAAAACAAGCATTCAGAACGACATCATGAGCCACCCAACGCGTCTTAACAGCGTGATAGCGCGTGTTAAAGAAGGCAAACGAGGTCGGATGCAATGGTATCATAAAAACTACCTAGACCACGTCTACGCCGTGAGCACAGTTCGGGGCAAATTCATAGAGCACTATCGCTACAGTGCCTTTGGCGAAGTAGAGATCTTCACCGGGACTGGCCGCAAACTAGACAGCAGTCGCATCAACAACCAGATCACCTGGAACACCCGCCGACTTGACGAGATCAGCGGCTACTACCTCTACAAATACCGCCACTACGACCCACAGCTAGGTCGCTGGCCAAGCAGAGACCCCATTGAAGAAAGAGGGGGAGTGAATTTGTATGCTTTTGTGGGGAATGATCCGATAGTGGAGTGGGATATTTATGGTCTGGCTGAACATTGGGAAGTCACTCTATGGGAATGTAAATGTTTAGCTCGATGCTCACTTTATTCTTCCGACCCTGATGTTGAATGTCCTGAAGAAGCAATGGCAATTAAGACTAAGTGGACAGACAAATTATACACATTTCCTATTGATTCAATACCTCAACCACCTATTCTCAACCCATGGCTAAAGCAAGACTACTAGCACCATGGATCAACCAACATAAAAGATCGGCCACCTACCACGTCATCTCGCGCGTCGTCGACAGACAATTCATACTC
>CALGZA010000065.1 GCA_937934595.1 uncultured Verrucomicrobiales bacterium
CGTATTAAATTTGATTTATGCTGCGAGGGTGAGGAATGTGAGCTCTATCCTTTGTATGTAGCTATGATTCTTTGGTGTTTTTTTCCTGTTTTTTAGTGGTTTTGAGGTATAGCTCGCGGAGCTGCTTGAAGTCGACTTCAGCTGGTGATTGAGACATGAGATCTGAGCCGCGGTTGTTTTTAGGGAATGCGATTACTTCACGGATGGAATCTGATCCACATACGAGCATGGCAATACGATCTAGTCCAAGTGCTAGTCCGCCGTGAGGAGGTGCGCCGAAGCTGAATGCGTCAAGGATATGACCAAACATGGTTTGTTTTTCTTCTGCTGTGACTCCGAGAGCGGTGAACATGGCGTCTTGGAGTGGGGCTTCGTGGATACGGATGGATCCTCCACCTAGCTCGTAGCCATTGAGTACGACGTCGTATGCTTGGGCGCGGAGGCCTTCGTATTCACCGGCGATTAATTTGGCTTCATCTTCTGGGATGGGGCGAGTGAATGGGTGGTGGACTGCGTGCCAACGAGCGTCTTCTTCATTGTATGCTAGTAGTGGGAATTCTGTGACCCAGAGGAAGTCTAGATCTGTGTTGCCCTCTAGGAGGTTTTGGAATTCTGCGCACATGAGGCGGACGCGGCCTAGGACATCACAGACTGTGTCCCAGTCTCCGGCCCCGAATAGGATGAGGTCACCGACTTCGATGTTCATCGCTTCTTTGAGTCCCTCTAGCTCTGCTGGGGCAAGAAATTTTACGATGGGTGATCTCCATTCTGATATGTCTTCGCCTCTGACTTGAATGTATGCGAGTCCGCGAGCGCCTGCTTCTTTGGCGGCTTTTTCAAGTTTGTCTATTTGTCCTACGGACGCACCAGAGAAGCCTTTTGCGTTGATTGCTTTTACGCATCCTCCGGATTTAAGAGCACCTGAAAATACTTTGAATTCGCTGTTAGCGAATACATCTGCTAGGTCAGTGAGATTGAGTCCGAAGCGGCGGTCTGGTTTGTCTGATCCGAAGTTGTTCATTGCTTCGAAGTAGGAGATGCGCTCGAATGAGGCTGGTATATCAGCGTTAATAGATTCTTTGAATACGCGGCCTATGAGTTTTTCGACTAGGTTTATGATATCGTCTTCATTTACGAATGATGCTTCGATGTCTATCTGAGTGAATTCTGGCTGGCGGTCTGCGCGAAGGTCTTCGTCTCTGAAGCAGCGTGCGATTTGGAAATATTTTTCTATACCGCCACACATGAGCAGTTGTTTGTATTGTTGTGGTGCTTGAGGAAGTGCGTAGAAGTTACCAGGGTGCATGCGTGATGGGACGAGGAAATCACGCGCTCCTTCTGGAGTGGATTTGGAGAGTATGGGGGTTTCTATCTCGAGGAAGCCGTCCTCGTCTAAAACATCACGGGTTGTTTTGGTGATGCGGTGGCGTAGTTTCATGTTACGAGCCATTACTGGTCGTCGTAGATCAAGGAATCTGTATTTGAGGCGCATGTCCTCGTTGTTGATTTCTTTATCGAGCTGGAATGGGAGTACTTCTGATTTGTTTTTTATAATGAGTTCAGTGGCCGATATTTCGATATTTCCTGTGGCTATGTCTGCGTTTATTGTGGAGTTTCCGTCTACTTCAGGACGCTCAGCAACAGTTCCTGTGATTTGGATTACGTCTTCATGGCGGAGTGATTTGGCGAGTTCGGCGATTTTTGGGCTGATTTCTGGGCGGAAAACGCACTGTGTAAGGCCTTCTCGGTCGCGTAGGTCTATGAATGCAACACCACCGTGGTCTCGGTTAGAGTTTACCCATCCTATGAGTGTGACGGTTTTACCGATGTCTGAGCTTTGGAGTTCGTTGCAGTGGTGTGTTCTCATGTTAGTTTAATCTGTTTGTGAGCTTAGTCTTGCTGATATTCGATATGTCATAGGAAATGGAGTGAATGTCGAGTCTAAGCTTCAGAAATAGTGACATGAATTGGTGTAGGTGGAGATTGAGATGAAGTTAGTTGATGATTCTGGTAATGTTAGTGTGTTTTTTACCGTATAATTAATGTTTAATGCTAGTGGGCACCATTGACATGTTGCCCTTATTATTTTAGATAATAGTTCACGATACAGTATGCATAAATTTTTTAATTCACGAATGGCCGTTGTTTTAGCGTGTTTCTCTCTTTTTAGTTGTGATGAGAGAGTTGAGGCTGAGGTGGATGTAGTGGAGGAAGAGGTTGACGCTGTGTTGGCGACTGTTGATGGTAAGGTTGACTATGGTAGGGATATTCAGCCGATACTTTCTTATTATTGTTATCATTGTCATGGGCCTGATACGGCGAGTCGCGAGGCTGGTTTACGTTTGGATTTGAAGGAGAGTGCGTTGGGGTTTAAGAATGAGGAGGGTGTTTATACGATTGTTCCGGGTAAGCCTGATGAGAGTGAGCTGGTGAGGAGGGTGGAGTCACATGATCCTGAGATCATGATGCCACAGACGAAGGAAAAGCTGTTGAATCCAGATCAGATAAAGTTGCTAAGGCGCTGGATAGAGGATGGGGCTGAGTTTCGAGATCACTGGGCTTACGAGGCTCCTGTGAAGGCTTCTTTGCCGGAGCTTAGTGTGGCTGGTAAGAAATGGGCTAATAATGCGATTGATGCTTTTGTTTATGATCATTTAGAAAAGAAGAAGATGAAGCCCAATGAGGAGGCTGACCGACGTTTGTTGATACGCAGGGCTACATTGGATACGGTTGGTTTGTTACCTACTATTGCTGAGGTGGATGCGTTTGTGAGTGATACGTCTGATAATGCTTATGAGAAAGTGGTGGATCGGTTGTTAGGTTCTCAGTCTTATGGTGAGCATAGGGCTCATTACTGGTTGGATTATTCGCGTTATGCTGATTCTGCGGGTTTGCACAGTGATAAGCATCAGGTGCGATGGCCTTATAGGGACTATGTGATACGATCGTTTAATGCGGATAAGGGGTTTGATCGATTTGCGATGGAGCAGTTGGCTGGTGACTTGATGCCGCTGAGTGATGTGGATCAGTTGATAGCGACTGGGTTCATCAGGAATGGAGTTTCTACTGGGGAGGGAGGGGCTTTTTTAGAGGAGTTACGAGTGAATTTGGCTAGGGAGCGGATTGAGGCATTTGGGGCGGTGTTTGCGGGTATGAGCACGGGGTGTGCTACATGTCATGATCATAAGTATGATCCTTTGAGTCAGGAGGATACGTATCAGTTGGCTGCTTTTTTTAATAATATTAATGAGAAGCCCTCTAATGACGAGAATCCTCACTGGCCACCTTACTTGGTGGTTCCAGCGGATGGTAATATAGCTGAGTATAATAGGTTATTAGGTCAGAAGTCTGAATTATTAGAAAAGATTAAGGAGCGAGAAGTAGGCATTGATAAGTTGATTGGAGGATGGATTGGATCTGGTGGTGTAGCTGAAGGGGTAGATGATGATGATTTGATATTGCATTTGAAGTTTGATGATGGGGGTAATGATGGGCCTGGGTCTAATGTGTTTAAGAATAGTGCGCGTAATGGTGAAGTGTCTGAGTATGTATCTTCTGGTGCGAAACCAGTGTGGGGAGAGGATACTATGCTGTGGAGGAGCTTCAGGATGGCGCCAAATACTAAGTTGAGCATGGGGGAGTTGGCTGGATTTGATAAGGAACAGGCGTTTTCTTTTTCAAGCTGGATAAAGCCGAGGGGGACTGCGGCTGGTTTAGGAGATGTGACAAGGGGAGTTTTGATAAGCAAGATGCATTCTAAGGCTCCTTTTCAGGGTTGGAATGTTTACTGGAGGAGAGGGAGTATAATTTTTCAGATGAATAGTGGTGAGGCTAAAAACCAGCTTAGTGTTCAGACGGGGCGAAATCTGGCACGTGTAAATAAGTGGACGCATGTGAGTGTGACTTATGATGGGTCAGGGAAGGCTTCTGGGGTGAAGATTTATATTAATGGGAATGCTGTGGGTTTGAAGGTGAAGGCAGATACTTTGACTGAGAGTGTATTGACAGATGCGCCGTTGTGGCTGGGTAGGAGGAATCCTGATGGTGATATATTACAGGCGACGGGGTATCAGGATATGCGTATTTATAAGCGAGGGCTAACAGAAGAGGAGGTTAAGCGTTTGCAGTATGAGGTTCATGCGGCTGATATTTTAGCAGAGAAGGAGGCGGGACCTTGGACTACTGATGAGAAGCAGATCTTGAAGCGTTATTATTTTGGTGAGGTGGATAAAGAGGCTGCTTCAATGCGTGAGGAGTTGTCTTTATTGGATAAGAAGTTGGTTGCTTTATCTGCTAAAGGAGCAAAGACTTTGGTTTGTGAGGAGGCTGATGGTGCTCCTTTTGCGGATGTTTTGGATAGGGGGGATTTTGCTTCTAGGTTACAGAGGGTAGAGCCTGATACTCCTCATTTTCTTCCTGCTATGAAGGATGATTTTCCTAAGAATAGGTTAGGGTTGGCTAAGTGGGTGACGATGCCTGAGAACCCATTGACTGCACGAGTTACAGTGAACCGTATGTGGCAGGAGGTATTTGGTTATGGGCTGGTAGAGACTAGTGAGGAATTTGGGATAGTAGGGGATAGGCCAAGCCATCCTGAGCTGTTGGATTATTTGGCGGTAGATTTTGTTGAGTATGGTTGGAAGGTGAAGCGTATGTATAAGATGATGTTGATGTCAGCTACGTATAGGCAGTCATCGAAGGCGAGTCGTATAGCGAGTAGCGAGGATCCTAAGAATAGGTTATTGTCTCATGGGCCGCGATTCAGGATGGAAGCAGAATCATTACGAGACATTGCTCTGCAGAGTTCTGGGTTACTTAATGATAAGCTGGGTGGTCCTAGTGTGAAGCCGTATCAGCCATCTGGTTTATGGGTGACGAGTAGTGCAAAGAATGGAGCGAAGTATTTGAGGGGTAAAGGGGGAGATCTTTATCGGAGGTCACTTTATACGTATCTTAAGCGTACTGCACCGATTCCGAATATGACAGTTTTTGATGCGACTGACCGGACTAATTTCTGTGTTAGGAGGCAGCGATCTAATACGCCAATGGCTGCGCTGACGCTGATGAATGACCCTCAGTTTCTTGAGGCTGCTCGTCTTCTCGGGTTGAGGGCGATTAAGGAGGGTGGAGAGAGTTCTGAGGCGCGGATTCAATTTATTGCGCGAACGTTACTGGCGAGGCCGCTTGGAGAGAAGCAGCTGAGATTTTTAGAGGGGACATATGCGAAGTTAGTGGAGAGATACAGTAACGATGAGGTTGCGGCTAGGGAATTACTAAAGGTGGGCGAGATGCCTTTTGAGACATCTTTAGGGGTGGCTGAACAGGCGGTATGGATGCTTATTGCGTCCAGTCTAATGAATACAGATGCCACGATTACGAAGTAAATTTTATTATTAATATGAATCCGAAACAACCTATTTGCTCAGATAATCATGGGGAGTCATTGACTCCGTGTCATCTGCCGATTCCTGATGCGCTAAAGTCTGAGTGGGCGGCTTTGCAGAACCGGCGCCATTTTTTAGGAAATGGAGGCAAGGCGATAGCAATGGCTGGGCTGGCCTCGATATTAGGGGATGAGTTAGTAGGTAGGGCGTCTGCTGCGGCAGGTGGAGGGTCTGGAGGGACGTTGTCTCATTTTCCTGGGAGTGCGAAGCGTGTTATTTCGTTATTTATGTCTGGTGGGCCGCCACAGATGGAGACCTTAGATTATAAGCCGGAGTTAGCTAAGTGGAATGGTAAGGATATGCCTAGTTCTATAGGGGCTAATTCCACGGGGATGACAGCGGGACAGGCGAGGTTTTTGGTGGCTGCTTCTCACTGGAAATTTAAGCAGTATGGGGAGTCTGGCCGATGGATAAGTGATTTGCTACCAGAGACTGGTAAGTTGGCTGATGATATGACGGTGATTAACTCTATGTATACTGATGCGATTAACCATGAGCCGGCGGCATTACAGTTTAATACTGGTAATATGGTTCCTGGGAAGCCCTCGATGGGTGCGTGGTTGTCTTATGGTCTGGGTAGTATGAATAATAATTTGCCTGCTTATGTGGTTTTGACGACTAAAAATACAGTAGGTAATGCTCAGCCGATTACATCACGGTTATGGGGTAGTGGTTTTTTATCGTCTAGTTATGCTGGTGTGCAGTTGCGAGCGGCGAAAGATCCGGTTTTGTATTTGAGGGATCCGAAGGGGATGGATAGAGGTACGAGGCGGGAGCTATTGGATGCGATTAATGAGATGAATAGACATACTTATGAGGAGTTTGGCGATGCTGAGACTCATAGTAGGATTAGTCAGTATGAGATGGCATTTAGGATGCAGACGAGTGTTCCTGAGTTATCAGATTTATCTGATGAGCCGGCTAGTACGTGGGCACTGTATGGCGAGGAGGCTAAGGTGGCTGGGACTTATGCTTATAATTGCTTGATGGCGCGTCGGCTGGCTGAGCGAGGTGTTCGGTGTACTCAGATCTATAAGCGTGGCTGGGATGTTCATGCTAAGCTTAAGAAGGATTTGCCTGTGCTTTGCCGTGAGGTTGACCGTGCTAACTATGCATTGGTTACGGATCTGAAGCAGAGGGGAATGCTGGATGACACTTTAGTGATGTGGAATGGGGAGTTTGGAAGGACGGTTTATTCTCAGGGAGCTAAGGCCGATGGGAGAGATCATCATGCTAAATGCTTTAGTATGTGGATGGCAGGTGGTGGAGTGAAAGAGGGAGCTCTTTATGGGAAGACGGATGACTTTTCGACATCTGTAGTAGAAGATCCGGTTCATACGGGAGATTTGTCTGCGACTATTTTACATGCTCTTGGAATAGATCATGAGAAATTTAGTTTTCGATTTGGTGGCCTTGATCAGCGTTTAACTGGGGTGGAACATCGCAAGGTGGTGCATGGTATTTTGAAGGGCTAAATCTTTTGCGTTAAAAGAGGACTCGGTTATTTACTCTATGGTGGCTGAGTAGGTTGTTAGAGTTTTTTTATTTTCGCTGACTTTTGCGTTGTTTGCGCGAGACCTGGGTGGCTAATATGCGCTGGTAGTTTTTTTCTTTGATTAGGAATAGTGGGTAGAGGTGTTCTTGTATCCATTCAAAACCTGCTTGTAGTCCTTGGTCGGTGTATACTCTGCCGATTTCTGCTTCTACAGATGTTGGGTTACCTTTGCTTTTTAGGAAGTCATTAGATGTGAATCTTACGAACATTTCACCGTCCATTTCGCCTTTTTCTTTGAGGATCCATTCACGGACGTAGAGAGCAAGGACGGCGTCACCAACCCATGCTTGTTCACGTTCTATGGTTAGGGCTGTATCTTTTTTCTTTGGGGCTGCCATATCTGCGATTTTGTTTAGCGAGTTAGGCGGTTTCGTAAAGTAGTTTCGTGCGTGCCGTCCCAATATCCGCTTTCTAGTTCTAGGAATACGGATGTGTAGGGCAGGCTGGTAGTGGTTTTTATGACTAAGATGCGGTAGTTTTTTCTGGCATCTGTGATGAGGAGTTTGAGGGTGTTATTGGTGAGGGTTTGGGTATCTCTCTCATTGATAACGTGTTTTAGCTGTGCTCTGAATGTGTTGATACCAGGTGTATCTGTTTCGACGACGGCGTCAGCCTCTCTGGTGAGATGAATTTTGGGGCGGACGTGGTTGTGTGAGTCGATGGACTGTAGGACACCGTAAAGGGCTTCAGGTGTTGTGACTGGAGTAGTGATAGTGGTGACTCCACTTCTTGAGAGTGCTGGGAATGAAGGCTCTGCGATAATGATCCAGTTGAATGATCCTAGTTTGTGGACTTCTTCGTCAACTGTTTTGAGCCAATCTGGGGCGTCTGGGGTGATTTTGTTTGGCTGATAGCAGGAGCTTAGTAGAAGTGCAGTAATGAGCGTGTTTATAAGTGCGCTTATGCATGAGAGTTTCATAATACAGTAATTATACGTTCAGTGAAGCTAGTGTTTTTCACAGCCTTGGCATTTTGGCCATGCTGATGTGCTGTCAGTGTAGTATTCTTTTTTCCATATGGGGACACTTTTTTTTATTTCATCGATAAGAAAGCGACTGGCGAGGAATGCAGCATCACGGTGAGCTGAGGATACGCCTATGTATACTGCGATATCGCCAATCTGAAGGTGACCGATGCGATGTTGGCATTTAATGTCTTGAATGTCAAAGTGTTCTAGTGCTGATTTGGCTATTCGGTTACCTTCTTTGATGGCTAGTTCTTGGTAACATGAGTATTCTAATGATTTTACGGATTTTCCTTGGTGGTGATTTCTGACCCAACCTTCGAAGCTACAGTAGCCACCGCAGTATGGGGAGGTAAGTTGAGCACGCAGAACTGAGGGGTCAATGGGGGCCTCGGTGATGTTAAAGTGCATGAGTGGAATGTTTTATTTTCTGGGAATGATGAGACGTTTACCGATGGGTATGGACGTTCCAGTGAGGCGGTTAGCTTTTTGGATGCTTGAGATTTGCGCGTTATATTTTCTGCTCAGAGCGAAAAGGGTGTCACCTTTTTTAACGGTATGATAAATTGGTGCTTTTGTTTTAGGTTTAAATTTTTTGGCTGCTACCTTTTTTGGGGTGGTGGATTTTTTTGGCTTGTAGGCAGTGTATGATTTTTTTGGTTTGGAGGCTGTGTATGATTTCTTTGTGGTGGATTTTTTTGGTTTGGAGGCTGAGTATGATTTTTTTGGGGTGGATTTTTTTGGTTTGGAGGCTGTGTATGATTTCTTTGTGGTGGATTTTTTTGGTTTGTAGGCAGTGTATGATTTTTTCGGGGTGGATTTTAAACGACTGTAATTATATTTTGGTGCTTTGTCTGCCCAGCCTTCAACGTAATTTCCACTGGAGTCAAAGGGGCCGTGGTTTTGTTGGAAGCTTGTCGTTTTTTGGATCTTTTCGGTTTTCCCGCTTGATCCGCAGTTCGTTAAAGCTAAAGTTAGTAAGACTGCGGGGAGAGACTTTATGATGCTGTTGGTGATTATTTTTTTGTGTAGATTCATTGAATAAGGTTGAAAATTAACATGTATTAACTAATATGGCGAACGTTATTTTGTTGAATCTGGCAAATGATTTTATTTTCCTAAATATTTAATCCTTGTTAACTAAGGGGTGGAGTAGGGTTTTAGGGAAAAAATGCTAAGAAATTGTAATGATGGATTGACAAGTGGAGGAAAATCCTTAGTTTCGCCGCCCCGAGCTATATTTAAAGTGAATATGGCTTATTCAGGAACTACTAATAAGATTTCATCATGAGTAAAAGAACTTATCAACCATCTAAGCGCGTTCGTAAACGCCAACACGGTTTCCGTGCACGTATGGCCACTAAAGCTGGGCGCGACTGTCTACGTCGTCGTCGTAAGAAGGGCCGTAAGCGTCTCTTGCCAAAGGGTGCAGAGATACACTTCAAACGCCACACTAAGCAGCATACTTAGGGGTTTTTTGTCTCGGGGGGATGATTTAATGTTGTCTCTCTGAGTTGTTTCTTAGCTGTTGGCTTATAATTAGCTGGCTCGTTTTTAAATTTTCGCCCTAATGCGGCTACCTAGAAAGTATTCTATGACGAATCGAGCAGAGTTTGCTCGATCTAGAGAATGTGGTAAGTCTCGTCCAGGGCGTTTTTTGGTATTGAGTGTATTGCATGAGTCAGATCTGGATCATTTTAGAACTGGTTTTATAACTACTAAGAAAGTGGGTAAGGCGCATGAGCGTAATTTACTGCGTAGAAGGTTCAGAGCGATAATTCAGAAGCACGGGAATACTATAAGTTCTCACTACTATATTGTTACGATAGCACGCTGGAGGGCTAAAGATGCAAGTTATGAGGAACTTGAGAAGGACTGGCTGAAGCAGGCTAGGAAGTTAGGGATTATCAACCAAGAAGTTCTATAATCATTTTATGAATCCGTTACATTTTCCACAATGGATGATCAAGAAGCTGATTATTTTTTACCAGAAGTTGATTAACCCTATTTTACATTTTATTGGGGGGCCTTATGCAGGTTGTAGGTTCACTCCGACATGTTCAAATTACTGTCTTAAGGCTGTAGAGAGGCATGGTGCTTTTAAGGGGGTGCTTTATGGGATCTGGAGAATTTGTCGGTGTCATCCGTGGGGTGGTAGCGGTGAGGATCTAGTTCCGGAGAGGCGTAGGAGAAAAAAGTAAACACATTATTTATACATTAACTATTAACATATTATGGATCGTAAAGGTTGGATTATACTCATTATTTGTAGCATCTTGTTGGTGCTGAATTACAAGTTTCTGCTGAGTAATCAGGATAAGATAGATACGGCACCTCAGACAGGGGTGGGAGATAATGTTGAGGAGACTGGTCCAGTTACTTCTGAGGCTAAAGTAGGAGTTAGTGGTGATACGGCTACTGAGACTGTCAGTGAAAAAGAGAAAGATGAACCGTATGAGCTTTTTGGGCTTACTGATGGCGAGAAGGTAGTTAAGTATACATTTTCTAGTATAGGTGGAGGGATCAAGACTGCTGAAATGTTGCACGAGGGGAAGGTTTTTTCTGAGGGGAATGTGACTTTGAATGAGCGAGGTGATTCTGTAATCGGTGCTTTGGCTAGAAGTTATAAGGATAAAGAGACTACTTTTTATAAGAGGATAGAAGAGAGTGATAAATCGGTTATTTACGAGGGGCAATTAGAGGAGGGGGTTACTGTAAGGAAGGCCTGGACACTTGTAGAAGGAAATGCTGAGAAGGCGCCTATGCTTAATTTGGTGATTTTGTTTAAAACGGATGAGGGCAAGACTTTCGATCTCAGTAAATATTCTATTACAACTGGCACAGCGGCTCCTATATTTGTGGATGAGCAGGTTAATCTTGCTGGTTGGTTTTATTACGCTGGTGGTGATTATAAAAATGAAGATCACGGAAATTTCACGGCGGGAATGTTTTGGGGTGAAGCTAAAGATGTAGATCATATTAGGATAGAGAATCTTGAGTATGCAGGGGTTAATAGTCAGTTTTTTGGGACGGCGATTTTTCCTAGTGCGGAAGCGAATAACCATAGTATCTGGGCGTCTGGTAAAGAAGCAGAGCAGAAAGATGGTAAGGAAACAGGTAAGCGCTGGGTTTTTGAGGTAGGACTTGATTTACCAGATAGGAAGGTGACTAGTGCGATACCGGTACCATTGAGTTACGACATATTCATAGGAGCGAAGCAGAACAGGCAGATGTCAGCGCTGAGTAAGAACAGTGATGATATTATGAATTTCAGTATGTTTTCTGCGTTTGGGTGGATATCTGATAAGATGAATAAAGCTCTGAATGGGATTAACAATTGGTTTCCTGAGAGCTCGGATTGGAGCTGGGGCTTTGCGATTGTTTTGCTGACTATTTTCATACGAATCATTATCTGGCCGCTACATAATAAGTCTACTCGTACGATGAAACGAATGAGTAAACTTCAGCCAATCATGAAGGAGCTTCGTGAGAAGCATAAGGATAATCCACAGAAGCTAAATCAGGAGACGATGAAGCTGTATCGAGAGTATGGGGTGAATCCGATGGGTGGCTGTTTGCCGATGCTGGTTCAGATTCCTATTTTCTTTGGTGTGTTTAACATGATAAATGCGGCTGTGGAGCTGAGGGGTGAATCATTTATGTGGGTGAAGGATTTATCTCAGCCTGACCACTTAACTGATATTTTTGGTTTTCCTGTTAATCTGCTACCTATTTTGATGGCGGTGACGATGGTTATTCAGATGCGAATGACTCCTCAGACTGGCGATAAGTTACAGCGTAGGATATTTATGCTGATGCCGTTGATGTTTTTTGTTTTCTGTTATAACTATGCATCTGCACTTGCTCTTTACTGGACGACACAGAATATAGTATCGATTGGTCAGACATGGCTTACTCAGAGGATGCCTGAGCCTGAGTTGACTAAGAAATTGGCTAAGGGTGGGGCTACAATTGATGTGGATGATGGTAAGCCGCGTAAGAAGGGCTTTATGGAGCGTATGGCTGAGAAGCTGGAGGAGGCACAGAACCAGAGAGATGCTGCTGCTGGGAGGGCACCATTAAAAGAGAAGAAGATACCTGGTCAGCCTGGTGTGAAAAAGCCTAAGAAGCGTAGTCCAAAGACGGGAGGATAAAGTGATGAGTGATTTTTCTGAGAGAGATTTAGGTGTTCAGCCGCTGGATGCTATTTTAAGTGGTTGGATGCTTGATAACCATGATGTTGTGGATGCATCGCCGGAGCAGTTGACTCATAAGCAGTTGGTGAGAGCTAGGGGTGGGCGCAGGCTTACTTTGAAGATGATGATTAAGGTGGCTAGGACTGTGAATTTTGCGGTTTGGGGAAGGCTGACTGATGAGGAGAGAGAGGGGTTTGTGGAGTATTTTCCTAAGCATTTATTTAATTACTCTAAGGGTGCTGATCCGGCTTTTGTTGATCCTAATAGGGGGTTGTATGAGGTGCTTGTAGGGCGGGATATACGTGCTGACTTTAGAGCTGAGTTAGGGCTCTAATGACTGGAGTGCTTTAGCGATAAATGCTTTTTTAATATCCTCTACTTGGTTGTCTGAATATGGGATTTTTTTTGTTGCCTCCAGGTGGCGTCTGGCCAAGCAGGGTCATGAGTGGTCTTGCCGATGAAGTGAATGTGTATTTATTGATATTTGCTTACTCTGTTTTGGTGATTATGATGAACCAAGTATATCTAGCCAGTCTGGGGTGAATGGAGAACACGGCCATGTTTTGTGAGGGTTATTTTGTTACTAGCTGGTTGAGTGTGTAGTAGACATCTGGGTGCCACAGGGATGATCCTTGTGATGATTTGATGTTGGAGAGGTATAGGTGGTGGACGTGTCCTTTGGTTAGTTTGTCTAGAGTTAGTGTGACGGACATGTTGTCTTTTGACACTGTGGCTGTGGTGACTTTTGGGTTTAGTTTGTCGACTTCTGGGCTTCCGTAGGATTTTTGGTAGATATATGTCCATGCAGCGCACTTGTAGTTATTTGGGTTTGAGGCAGGCTTTGGGTCAAGTGGTTTGGTGAAAGTTATTTTGAAGCCGTTTTTAGTGAGGTTTATGGTTTTCATTTCGAAGGGGATTTTGTTGGTGGCTTTGACTCTTTCGAAGCTGAAGGTTTTGTCACCGCGTGAACCCCATCCGCGTCTTGTGCCACCGACGAAGAGTGTGCCGTCGTCGCTGAGGCGCATGGGGACTATTCCGCAGCTGAAGCCGTCGAGCATTTTCCATACTGCTCCTTGGTAGACGCCGTTGACTTGTTCTAGGTAAACTCGCTGGACTTGTGAATGGGTTTGTTCACCAATGAGGAGTTGGTTCTGGAATGGGCCGAATTTTCCATTGGTGTGGTCTGTGATGATGGCAGTGGGTGACTGTCCGACTTTGCCGTGAGGGATCTGGACTGCGGGGGGGACGAACTCTGGTATGCGCTCGGCTTGGGTGGCTATTCTGGATTTATCTTTTGGCTCGAGAGGTTGTTTGCCCATGTTTGGTGCGTCTTTGTAGAAGATGTTACCTGCTGGGTTGCCGGTGAAGCTTCCTTGTTTAAGGTGCTTGAGGCAGGATGTTCCGTTCCACATTCCTTGGTTGTCAGTGTAGAATATGTCACCTTTGTTGTTGTAGCCGATTCCGCCGGGTGAGCGGACGCCTGATGCAAATGGTGTTGTGGTTCCGTCTGGTGCTATTTTCATTCCCCAGCCTCGCCATTGTGCATTTGGGTTGAATGAGCCTGTTAGGCAGTTTACGGTGTATATGTTTCCTTCTTTGTCTGGAGTGGAGCCGAATACGTATTCGTGATAGTCACCTGTCATTCCCCAGTCGTTGGAGATCATTTCGTAGGTTTCGAAGTTGCCGTCTTGGTCTTTATCTGCGATTCTGCCGAATGCGCTGCGGTCTGATAGGTAGAGCCAATCGTCTTTGAAGAACATTCCGAGTGGTTCATGAGCTGCGTGATAGACTTTTTTCCATGTTACGTTGGTGAGATCTGTCTCGTATGCACCTGAGCATATCCAGATTTCTCCTCTGCGTGTTCCGACGGCGATTTTTTTATTTGGCATGAGTGCGATGGAGCCAATTTCCATGATTTCACCTTTTGGGAGTGGGATGATTTCTCGGTTGTAAAAGTCGCTCTGTGTGGGTTTATTTTGGGCAAGAGCGATGGTGGATGAGAGGCTCAGTGAGGCTATTGTTTTAAGCGCGTTGGCGATTATTTTGTCCATGAGTATTGTATTTTGTATGTGTTGAGTCCCTTTTTGAGGTCGATGACGGAGAAGAGTTTGTTTTTATCTGACTGTAGGTTTGGGCTGTTGATGATAAGTTTTTTATCAATGTAGGCTGTTTTTTCAGATATGGTGTGTTCGTCTGTAGTTAGTCTGAGGGTGATTTTTTGGTCTTGTTTTGCAATGATGGTGATGTTTCTGGTAAGGGATTTTTCTTTTGGAGTGTATTGTTCTTTAAAGATTAGGTCTGAGTTTGTGGTCTTGTAGTTGAATGTGGGGTTGCCGTTTTTGTCCATGGTGTAACCTAGTAATTTTAGGTTGAGTGTCTGTGTGTCTGAGGACCAAGCGATGCCTTTACCGAGGTTGATGATGTCATTTGAGAGTGGTGCTTGTGTTCCTTGACCTCTTCCTGTCCAGTGTTTACCTGCATCGATGAATCTGCCTTTCCAGATGATGTCTGGTTGGCAATTTTGGGTGCTGAATGCGATGTTGTGTCCGTGTGGGAATCCGACTGCCATGGTTCTGTGAGTGGATCCTGTGATGAAGTTTTGGTACATTCTGGTTTTATTGTCAGTGGGAGTGATGTCGATGACTGGGGCGGCTCTGCGTGGGATGTTTTTTTCTGTTAGCCATTGGCTAGTTTGCGATTTGTCTGTTATGGCTGGGTTTGTCCATTTGATTGATATGCCACGGTTTCTGCGGAACTGGAAGTATTCTACTTTGATTTTGTGGGTTCCTTTGGTTAGTTTGATAGTTCCTTTTTGTGCGCGGCTTGGGTGCATCATGCCTTTATGATTAATGCGCGCAATTTCTTTGCCTGCTATGGAAACGGATGCACCGTCGTCTGCGGTGAGTTCTAGCTGGTATGTTCCATCGTTTGGAACGTTGATGTCACCGGTCCAGAGCAGGGCGAAGTTATTGTTACTGTTGATGTTATTTAGCGAAATGAATCCGTTGTGTTCTTCTTCTACTGCGGCGGCTTTTAGTTTTGATAGGTCTGGGAGTTGTCTCCATTTTCCGTGATATACTTTCATGATGAGATTGGTGATGGGGGATTTTTTAGTAGGGAAAGGGTAGAGCTTGAGAAGTTCTTTGGAGGTCCATTGTTGGGTTCTGTCTTGATGTTGTTTTTTAGTGTCTAGGAGGTCAGTGAGAGAAAAGGTTGATTCTTCATTGGCGAATTCTTTTTTGATGAAGCGGATTACTTTTACTTTATCTGCGTCTGATAGTGATCCTTGAGCTGGCATGGCGAGGTTGTAGGACTTGCCTTTGACTGTGACTGGTCCTTTGATTCCGTGGAGTAGGATCTGAGCCACTCTGCTTGGGTTACCTTTTAGCCATTTACTGTCTTGAAGGGGAGGAAATACGCCGTTACCTATGCCTTGTCCTTTGTCGCCATGGCAGGCAGCACACATTTGAGCGTAGAGTTTTTTACCATCTTCTGCTGCGGTTGTGAGAAGCGCTGATATTAATATGGCTTGTAAAGTGATGAGAGAACATTTCCAATTCATAGCTAATGATACTCTGGGAATGTGTATGTTTTTCAATAAATAAATGCGGATGTTATTTTCTGTGGAGCTATGGGGGGTGGTATTTAGTCTAATGAGGTGAGCTTTTCCCTTGCGTATCATTGCATATGGGTTAGATCTAGTTCTCTTCTTAACCCGTGAGATAAAAAATTTTACAAAATAATGAATTTTTTGCGCAACATAGCGTCCAATGTAATGAGAGCCGGAATGAACCAAGAATCTAGTGATGCTGGAGAAGGTGGTTTATCTGGGTCTGAGGTGGATGACGCTGAACTGGTTAGGTTAGCTCAGTCAGGGGATTACGCCGCCTTTGATGCTCTTGTAACGAGGCATAGAGGGAAAGTATACGCCATGATAATGAATATGATAAAGAATGATGCGGATGCATGGGATTTGGCACAGGATTCCTTCATCAAGGCATGGAAAGCGTTGCCTCGGTTTGAAAATAGATCGAAATTTTCTACGTGGTTATTTCGCATTTCTCATAATGTGGTGTATGATTGGATGAGGAAGAAGAAAATCCGCTCTGAAGGTGAGCTGGATGATGAGCTTCTTGGTGCTAATCAAATAGACATGTCAGCATCTACTGCACCCAAACAGAGTCTAAGGCCAGATCAGGCGATGGAGGGGAATGAGCTGAGACGTGAGATAGAGGGAGCGCTAAATAAGTTATCTCCTGAGCATAAGGAAACTATAGTTCTGCGGGAGGTGCAGGGGATGGATTACAAGGAGATAGCTGAGGTTATGGGCTGTTCGCTGGGGACAGTGATGAGCCGGTTATTTTACGCTAGAAAGAAATTACAACAAATATTGAAACCATGAATAGACCTAACGATAATACACTTGAACGCTGGTTAGAAGGCGAACTAGAAGGCGAAGAACTTCTGGAAGTAGATGCTTGGGCTGAATCTCATGCTGGTGATCTTGATGAGGAATTTAAATGCGAGATTGGCTGGTCGGCACTGGATGATGATTTTTTAGCTAGCCTTCCTGATACTGAAGAGCCTCCTTATCCTGATTTTTTCAATAGCAAGATACAGCAGGCTATTTCTGAGGGAGTGGTTCAGGAGGATGTTGGTGGGGAGTCTGGATCATCATTATGGCGAAATTTACGCCTTGTAATATTACCTGCAGCTGTAGCAGCGATGGTTGCTTTTTATGCTGGGACGAAGATGCAGGGAGTTGATGAGGGAGTTGATGAGGGAGTGGATGATGCAGTAGCTAGTGTAGAGAATAGTGTTTATGTTCCCCATAGTGGTATAGTGGCAGATGTTTCAGAGTCAGTTGATGCTACAGAGATTGTTTTGAGTGGTTTGGCACCTATTTCTGACAATTTGGATATTGCTGCAGGTGAGACTTCACCTGGGGATTCTCCGATGATGGCAAACACTCAGGCAGAGATAACTCCACTTACTATTTTCTAGTATTTTTATATCATGAAACAAGCATTTCAGCTTTTACCTGTGTTTTTTTTGAGTGTGATCAGTAGTGTTAATCTATTGAGTGCACAGGCAGAGGGTGTGAAAGATTCTGGTACAGATTCAGTGGGTGAGCTTAAGGTTAGTTTGATTTTTGGAACTGATCTTGATGGAGATAAGGCTGGAAAGGATTTGAAGGAGCCTAGTAAGGCTCAGCTTGATGCTTTGAGAAAGCTTAAGAAGATTAAGTTTGCACATTATCGGTTATTGGGAGAGGACCAGCAGCCTATTTTGCGTAGTTATGAGAACTGGGCGAATCCGATGAAGGGTTCTAAGGAGTTGCTGTTATGTTTTCAGCCAAGGGGTAAGCCTATGGGTGACCAATTGAAGATGGATTTAGAGTTTTGGCAGAGTCATAAGAAGATTATGAAAAGTGGAGATACTTTGAAGAAGGGTAAGTTACTTTTCATTCAGGGGCCGGCTTGGCGTGGAGGTAAGATCATCATTGCAGTGGAGCTTATTTCACTGACTCAATCTGGAGCTGGTGGGGCTGCGAAGTAGTTATAGATTAGGTAGATTTTAGAATCTTCTTAGTTCTGTGTCGCTGGCGAAGGTTTCATTTTTTTTGGGGTAATCTAGTGTGTAGTGAATTCCTCTGGATTCTTTTCTACGTGAAGCGCAATCAACGATAAGCATGCTTGCGGCAACTAGGTTTCTGAGTTCAAGGATGTCAGAGGTGACTGTATGTCCCCAGTAGAATTCCCTTACTTCTTTTCTGAGGTTTCTGAGGCGTCTTGCGGCACGTTGTAGTCTATTGTCAGTTCTGACGATGGAGACGTAGTCCCACATGAGTCTGCGGATTTCGTCCCAGTTGTGAGAGATGAGTACTTGTTCATCTGGAGTTGTGGCGTCTCCGTATTCCCAATCTGGGATAGTGACTGGGCTGAGGTTTGTTTTAGTGTGTGGCAGGGTTTTGACGATATTTTCTAATGCTCTTCTTGCCATGACGTTACCTTCTAAAAGTGAGTTTGAAGCGAGTCGGTTAGCTCCATGTAGTCCAGTGCATGCGACTTCTCCGATGGCGTAGAGTCCGCGGATGGTTGTTTTTCCGTGTGTGTCTGTGGCGACACCTCCGCATTGGTAATGAGCGGCGGGGACAACGGGAATGGGGTATGTTTCGCAGTCGTGGCCGAAGGTAAGCAGAGTCTCGTAGATGTGAGGGAAGCGTTCTTTCATGAATCCTTTAGGCTTGTGGGTGACATCTAGGTAGACGCACTGAGCGCCTGTTTTTTTAATTTCATGGTCGATGGCACGAGCTACAATGTCACGTGGAGCGAGTGAGCCACGAGGGTCGTGTTGTTTTGTGAATTCTTCACCTTTGTCGTTGATGAGGATACCTCCTTCACCGCGGACGGCTTCTGATACGAGGAATGATCTGGCTTCAGCGCCTTGAGCTGAGGGGTTGTAGAAGCAGGTGGGGTGGAACTGAACGAATTCCATGTTTGAGATGGTAGCTCCTGCTCTCCATGCCATGGCGAGGCCGTCACCTGTTGAGCTGTCTGGATTGGTTGTGTAGAGGTATACTTTTCCGCAACCTCCTGTGGCTAGTAGGACTTTATCTGAGCGGAATATTTTCACTTTTCCTGATGCTTCGTCTAGCACGTAGGCACCGAGGATTCTATCTTCTGTGGCGATTCCTAGTTTAGCAGAAGTGATGAGGTCTACGGCGAAATGTTCTTCTAGGATGGTGATGTTTTTGTTTTTTTTGGCGGTGTCGATGAGAGAGTTAGCAATTTCAAATCCTGTGGTGTCTTTGCAGTGGAGGATTCTTCTTTGGCTGTGGCCACCTTCTTTTCCTAGTGAGTAATTGTTGTTTTTGTCTTTGTCGAAGGCAACACCTGCGTTGACTAGGTCATCGATGGTAGCTTTTCCTTCTTCTACGATGACCCGGACAGCATTTTCTTTGCAGATGCCGGCACCTGCATCGATTGTATCTGCGATGTGGGATTCAATATTGTCGCCAATTTCTCTTTGTGTTTCTGAGAGTACTGCGGAGATTCCGCCTTGAGCCCAGGCTGTGTTTGATTCGATGGCTTTGCCTTTGGTTATGACAGTGACGCTGCCGAATTTAGCGGCGTGAATGGCGAATGTGAGGCCTGCGATACCTGAGCCGATGACGAGGAAATCTGATTGCATGAGGTGGGTGGTTAGGTTTTGAGGGGGATTTTTTTATAGTTCTATATTGTCAATTAGTCTGACTTGGCCGAAGAATACGGCTGTGGCTATGACGGCTGGCTGTTCGACTTCTTTGAGTGACTGAAGTGAATTCGCACAGACGCATTCGAGGTAGTTGATTTTGGAGAGAGGTGCGTGTTTGTCAAGATGGAGTCTGAATTTGGCTAAGATACGGTCTGATGAGGTGACTCCGCTTTTGTAGAGTTTTTTGGCTAATTGGAGGCCCTCGAATATGGCTGCTGCTTGAGATCTTTCGGCATCTGTGAGTCCGATATTTCTTGAGGATTTGGCAAGGCCTGAGTTTTCCCGTATTGTTGGGTGCGTTATGATTTGGGTTCTGTAGCTGAGATCTCTGACTAGGCGTTTAATGATGGCAAGCTGCTGGAAGTCTTTTTGTCCAAAAATGGCTGCTGTGGGTTGGATAATGTTGAATAGCTTGGTGATGACTGTGCATACGCCGTCGAAGTGACCTGGTCTGGAGGCTCCGCATAGGAGTGATGACAGTGCGTTTTCTGAGACATCGATGGATCTGTCTGGGTGATAAAATTCGCTAGCTTCTGGAGTGAAGACGAAGTCTACTCCAAGTTGGTCACAGTGATTAAGATCTGCTTCAATGGGGCGAGGGTAGGATTCTAGGTCTTGTGCTCTGTCGAACTGAATGGGGTTAACGAATATTGATACGACGACAGCACCGTCTGTTCCTGCGAGTTCTTTGGCTTTATTTATCAGTGCGAAATGGCCACTGTGCAGCGCCCCCATTGTTGGCACTAGGATTAGTGGGGTTGGTGCAGGGTGAAAGTGCTTTTGGATTTCTGAGGCTGAGTGGAGTCTGATCATATTGCGAGTTTCTGAAGGAGAATGCCTAAGAAGTGATAATCTGCCAGAAAAAAAGGTAAGCTTTTTTGCTAGTATTTTTCGAACTTCTTTCGTTGACGTTTCGGGTTATTGTGTCAGATTCCTCTCGTTAATATTAATGAGACTAAACTATAATTTTATGATGAAATCACTACTAAAACCGCTACTGACTTCCCTAGGGCTATTGCTTTTTACTTCCTCAGTGTTTGCTGCTGAGGCTAAGTCAATCGCTACTGTCGATATGAAGAAGCTTTTTGATGAGTATCACCTTACTAAGGGAGCGCAGAAGAAGGTGAAAGAAAACCAGGCTACGATAGCAAAAGAGAACAACCAGAAGCTAGCTGAGATACGAAAGATTGCTGACAAGCTTGATTCATTGAGTAAGCTTATTGATGATGGTTCTATTGCTCCTAAGCTTAAGGAGAAGCATGTGCGTGAAAGAAAGATGCAGGCTAGTAGGGGGAATGCTTTAGAGCATAATCGCCGTGAGTGGCTCCAGCGTCGCAACAAGGCTATCAACGAGAATATAGTTACTGAGATGAGAAAGATTCTTGCTCAGATTCAGGACAAGGTAGAGGTTTATGCGCGTGATAATGATGTTGATCTTATTTTGGATAAGTCTGCACGTGGTACCACACAAACGCATTTCTTGATATTTGCGAAGGACAAATTTGATATTACAGCGCCACTTCTTAAGACACTCAATGATGGTGCAGCGACTGAGACGAAGAAAGATAAGTAACATTTTCAATATTCTGATTTATTCAGCTACTAAGCTTCACCAGATTATTCTGGTGGAGTTTTTTTTTGGTTCTTCACGTTATGGGCATCATCATTAAGTATGTTAGAAGTTGAATCTGTTTTATAGAAAAGTGGTTAGGCTAGGCTGGCTAAATTTTTTGGGTAAGGGCGTTGTTTAGCGCTGGAGTATTTTAGGGAGTGAAATATTTAGGTTAAATGTTTAAGGCTATGTGAACGGTGGGTATTTAATGATCTACTTCATACTTTCAATGGAGAAATCGCACTTAAATTGACTATGCTATTCTGCGCGATATAATGAGAAAGTTTTTGATGATTTAAGTGATGAGTTTTTAGTCTAAGTAGTTTGTTGTTAGTTCTTTTTATTACTAAAGTTACCTCTATGGGAAAACTTGACAGCGCAAAGCGTAAATGTCAGTTTGCTGTAAACCAAAGTTATGCAATTCAACTCATCAAAACCGCTTGGGTCTACTGGAAGGTTCCTTTTTGGTCGAATATTTCCTCTGCCTTTTCTAATATCTGGAGCCTGCATTTTGTTCTTTGGGCTTCGAACTATGAAGCTTGCTCATGATAGCTCTGATTGGCCGTTTGTGTCAGGGATTATAGTATCTTCTCATATAGATAGTATTAGTGGAGACAATGGAACTACGTATAGCGCTGAAGTTCTCTATGACTATACAGTAGATAATACCAAGTATTCATCCAATCAAGTGGCATTAGGCAGTTATGGATCAAGTAACCCTGGTGCAGCACGCCAGACGGTAAATGAATACCCTGAAGGTAAAGAAGTTTCGGTTTTTTATATGCCTAATGACCCAGAGGAGAGCGTATTAGAAGTTGGAATCCATGGGGTTACTTATTTTTTGCCTGTATTTGGTGCTGTGTTTTTTTTAAGCGGGTTAGGGATGTTTATTTTTCTCCCTCGATTACTTGAAAAGCAGGCCAGTAAGGATTTATCTCAATCAATTACAAATCAGTAAAAATGTAGATTCTCAACGTTAGTTTTGATTGAGTGATATTTTGAATAGATGTTGTGCGTTGTAATGTGATTTTGCTTTCATTTTTTGATGAAGCGATATGAGGGAGGGGTGATTTTATGGACTTTAAGGGGTGATTGTTGGGAGGTATTAGTAGTAGTTGTTGTTTTTATGGTTCGATGATGGCGTAGTCACCGTCTGAGCGTCTGTAGATTATTTGCATGACGTTTCTGCGCTCGTTGATGTATACGAGGAAGGGTCTATCTGAGAGCTCGAGCTCGAGGATGGCGTCTTCTTTTTTGAGGGTTTTGAGGGTTTGGCTTTCGCGGTGGATGATCATTGGCTCTGGGTCAGCTTCTGATTCTTCTGGGAGGTTTTCTAGGATGTTAGAGGCGAATACTTTTTCATCGAGGTGCTTGATGCTTTGCTCTGGTTTGATTTTGTTTCGCTTGAGGAGGCGAGTTTTGTGTTTACGCATTCTGCGGGCGATTTTTGATATGGTTTCATCGATGGCTGCGTACATGTCTTTGCCTTCTGTAGATGCGTCGATGGTGATGTGGTTTGCGCAGAAGAGGATGATTTCGGCAATATGGCGGTTTTTTTGAACGTCTAGTATGGCTCTGGCTTCGATGATTTTAGGGTAGTCGAGATGGAGTGTGCCGATTTTTTTTTGGACGAAATCACGAATGGATTCTGTTACTGATTCGTTTCTTACGGTTATGGTTACTTGTGGGTTAGCATTTGTTGTTTGCATATTTTCCTTTCTTTTGTTGTTTAACCTCTCTCATCACTGGCTCGTCCGGTGATGTGGAAATTTGTCTATTATTTATTGTTAGTTTATAGTGTAAAGTCTTCACCTAGGTAGTGTTTTTTGGCGAGCGGGTCATTTGCGATGTCTAGTGCTGCGCCTTGTAGGATGACTTCTCCTTCGTCCATGACGTATGCGTGGTCTACTATTTTTAGTGTTTCTCTGACGTGGTGGTCAGTGATGAGTATGGATAGGCCGTCTTGGTCCCTGAGTTCACGGACGATACGGTGTATGTCTTCGACTGCTTTTGGGTCAACTCCGGCGAATGGCTCGTCTAGCATGAGGAGCTTTGGGTTAGTGCATAGGCAGCGTGCGATGCTGAGGCGGCGTTTTTCACCACCTGAGAGGGTGAGTGCTTGTGCGTTTTTGAGTTTGGTGATGCGGAAGCGTTCCATGAGGTGGTCTGCTTTGCTGATGCGGTTTTTTTTGTTGAGGTTTTTTTGTGTTTCTAGGACAGCGAGTAGGTTGTCACGGACGGTGAGTTTACGGAAGATGGATTCTTCTTGGGGGAGGTATCCCATACCGAGTCTGGCGCGTTTGTGCATGGGTAGTGTGGTGATGTCTTTACCTCCGAAGGTTACGGTTCCTTTGTTTGGTGGGACGAGTCCTGCGATCATGTAGAAGCTGGTGGTTTTACCTGCTCCGTTTGGGCCGAGTAGTCCGACTATTTCACCTTGTCCGACGTTGATGCTGACTCCGTTGACGACGGCTCTTCCTCCGTAGATTTTGACTAGGTTTTGAGATCCTAGAAGGAATTTTGTGGCTTTACGCTTTGATGGTGTGTCTTGCCCTGCGAGCGTTTTGTCAGCTGGTATTTTTGATGTTGTGTGGGTTGCCGGTGGCATTGGTGATTTATTGGCGTAGTTTATGATTATTATTATTTTTTGTTTTCTGGGAGGTTGAAGTCTGTGTGTGTTCCTTGTCCTGATGCGTTAAGGTTTTGGTCGAGTTTGAGGTATCCTGTGTTGGTTACGACTTTTAGCTGTGCATCTGGTGTTGTGATTCTGGATCCTTTGCCTTTGAGTATGATGTTTCCAGTGGTTTTGTTGAATGAGAGGGTCTGTGTGACTGCGGATACTGGTCTGCCTTTGTTGTCTTTACCGCGGATGATGACGTTTTTGGTGGCGATGATGCGGCTGACGTCATCGAAGAGTTCGTTGGCTTTGAGTTTGGCGCGGTCTTTTTGGTTTAGTTTTTTTGCTTTGGCTGACTGGTTTAGGATGATTTTAAGTTCTCCGTCGCAGGTGAAGGAGTATTTGGGGTGTTTGATGCGAATGTTTCCGTGGTAGACGAAGATGCCTTTTTTGGCGTCGAATAGTAGTTTGTCGCTTTTGATGCTGATGTATTCTCTGCCTTTGATGGGGGCTAGCTGGGGTGGGGCTGGCTGGGTGTCATCTATGGTGGGGATTTTGCCAAGTTGTTGGTTTAGTTCTTTACGGATGTTGGCAATTTTTTTCTCTGCTTCTGCGGTAGCGATGATGGCTGCTTTGGTTTGGTCTAGGTCTTTGATGATGAGAGCGGTGGATGGCTGTGCGAGTTGATCAATGTGATCACTTTCTTGAGCGGTTAGAGGTGTGGAGGTGATGAGTGCGGTGGCAGCAGCAGCTTTTACTCCGTTTAGCATTGTTGTCTTTTTCTCTGTTGGAGAATGTTTTTTGACAGGTTGCTTGTTAGAATTATTCATGGAGATTTGTTTTTTAATATAGATGATGGTTTGGTTTTTGCCTAGTAAAAAACCGCGTTGATTTTTCCAGTCTATTATAACTCCTTGACTGGAAGTGGAAAATGATTTTCCTGAGAAGGTGAGGTTTTCTTTGCTTGTGAGGAATCCGGTGTGTTGGTTGTAGTTTACTTGGTTGAGCATTGATCTGGTCCGGATGTTGCCTTTTTCGTCGTAGAGGGCGATTCCTACTTTGGTGCCTTTTATTTCTTCTTCGCTGATTACTTCGAATTGTTCAGCGGTTAGGAGGGATGAGGGTGTGTAGTCAGGGTTGTATCTGGGGATGCTTATTTTTTTTAGGATGCTTCCGGTGGGGAGGAGTTCTAGTGCTGGGATTTGTTGTTTTTTCTTTTGGAGGGTTTCATTGGTTTTTTCGCTCAAGTTATCGGCTAGGATGACTGAGGTGGTGAGTAGGGATATGATGGTTTTCTGGAGCATTTTGGGTGTGATGAGGAGGGGGTGGTGTTGAGTTTTGTTATTTTCCGTGTGCTGCTGTGTGTATGTTTGTTAATTTTTTGATGATGTCTTCTATTTCTGTGAGTGGGATTTGGTTTGGTCCGTCAGAGAGGGCTTTGGCTGGATTTGAGTGTGTTTCCATGAAGACTCCGTCTACTCCGGTGGCGACTGCTGCGCGAGCGAGGACGGGTGCGAGGAATCCGTCTCCTCCTGTGGATCCGCCGAGTCCTCCAGGGCGCTGGACTGAGTGGGTGGCGTCAAAGATGACTCTGATGCCTTCTTGTTTCATGATGTGAAGTGAGCGCATGTCTACGACTAGGTTATTGTAGCCGAAGGTGGTGCCTCGTTCTGTGATGTAGAAGTCGTTACAATTGTATGATTGTAGTTTTTTTGCGATGTTGGTGACGTCTAGGGGGGCTAGGAATTGGCCTTTTTTGACGTTTACTGCTTTTCCTGTTTGGGCGCATGCTTCGATGAGATCGGTTTGGCGGCAGAGGAATGCTGGGATTTGGAGGAGGTCTATGTGTTCTGCGGCGATTTCTGCTTCTTGGGGGTGGTGGATGTCTGTGGTGACTGGGATGCCGAGTTCTTTTGAGATTTCTCCTAGTATTCTGGTTCCTTCTTTGACTCCTGGTCCACGGAATGCATCACCTGATGTGCGGTTTGCTTTATCGTATGATGCTTTGAAGTAGAAGTCTATGTTGAGTTTTTCTGCGATGGGTTTGATGGCGCGAGCCATGTCCCAGGCAAATTCTTCGCTTTCTAGTCCGCATGGGCCGAGGATGAAAAATGGTTGTTTCATGTTGTGTGGTGTGGGGTTTGAGATTGTATTAGTGGTTATTTAACCTAGGTCTTCGGCTTCTTGGTAGAGGTGTGTGAGGTTTTCGATGGCTTTAGTGAGTAGTGTTTGCTCGTCTGTGGTGAGGTTACCGGATGTTTTGTTAGCTAGCATTTCGAGTGAGTCTATGACGCTTTTGGCGGCGATGAGGTTGATTGATTTTTCGCCTGTTGCTGGGTTTGGGAGCTGGCCGAGGAATAGGCCTGCGTTTTGAGCTTGGAGTAGGACGAAGTTGTTGAATCTGGGGTCTGGTGATGGTGTTGATGACATGTTGTTGTTAGTGTATCTTTTTTTGAGTGTTGGGCAAACTGCAATTTGTGAAAAATGATTCTGTTTTTAAGACAAAGTTACCACTTGGCTAATTTGTAAATTTGGTAAATGATCTGCTTATTCATGAGTAATCCATTTAGAGAAGATTTAGTATCACGATCCCGTCCTGAGGCTTGTACGGTTGTGATTTTTGGTGCGACGGGTGATTTGACTCATCGGAAGTTGATACCTGCGTTGTATAATTTGGCTATTGATGGTGAGCTTCCGACTGGTGTGAAGATTATAGGGTTTGCGCGCAGGGATAAGTCTGATGAGGTTTTTAGGGATGGGTTGAAGGAGTTAAATAGGGAGGTTTCTAGGAATGGTCATGATGAGGAGATCTGGGGGGATTTTGAGAATATGGTGGAGTATCATCAGAGTGAGTTTCAGGATGCGGATGGTTATAGGAGGTTAGCGGAGAGGCTGGATGCGATAGATGCTGAGCGGGGAGGTAAGGGGAATAGGTTATTTTATATAGCGAGTGCACCTGAGTATTTTGATGATGTTTTGGAGCATTTGAAGTCTGCTGGGCTGAATGAGTCTAGGGATGGTTGCTGGTCACGTGTGATAGTGGAGAAGCCGTTTGGTGTTGATTTGGCGAGTGCTCGGCATTTGAATGAGGTGGTGAATCAGACGTTTGAGGAGAAGGATACTTATAGGATAGATCATTATTTAGGGAAGGAGACGGCGCAGAATATAATGGTGTTACGGTTTGCGAATGCGATTTTTGAGCCGTTGTGGAATAGCCGATATATTAAGCAGGTTCAGATAACATGTGCTGAGCATTTGGGTATGGAGGGTGGGCGAGGTGGTTATTATGATAAGTCTGGGGCATTGAGGGATATGGTGCAGAATCATTTGTTGCAGTTATTGAGCTTGGTGGCTATGGAGCCGCCAACTGATCTGAGTGCGGATGGTGTAAGGGATGAGAAGGTGAAGGTTATACGTTCTTTGAGGCAGTGGGATAGTCCTGAGTTAGTGGAGGAGAATGTGGTAAGGGCTCAGTATTCTGCGGGGCATGTACATGGTAAGAGTGTGGTGGGGTATAGGGAGGAGGACCGTGTGGATCCGGAGTCTATGACTGAGACTTATGTGGCATTGCGCTGTATGGTGGATACGTGGCGATGGAGCGGGGTGCCTTTTTATATAAGGATGGGGAAGAGGCTGCCTAAGAAGGCTACTGAGATTTCTGTTCATTTTAGGCCTGCACCTAATGTTTTATTTAATGCGACGCCAGGTGAGACGGATGAGGGGAATGTCTTGGTGATACGGATTCAGCCGGATGAGGGTATTTCTTTACGGATGGTTTCTAAGATACCTGGGACGACTTTGCGCTTGGAGCCGGTGAAGATGGATTTTCATTATTCTACGAGTTTTGGTAAGGGTAGTCCTGAGGCTTATGAGCGGTTGTTGTTAGATGCGATGGCTGGTGATGCTACGCTGTTTGCTAGGAGGGATGAGGTTGAGGAGGCTTGGAGGTTTATCGATCATATTCAGCGTGGTTGGCATGATAGTGGAGAAGGGGATGAGCTGAGTATGGCTGAATTTGTGGCTGGATCATGGGGGCCTGAGGAGGCTGATGCTCTGTTAGAGAAGGATGGTAATAGTTGGAGGAGGCTTTAGAATAAGATGAATAGATCTGAAGAAATGATGACTGCTCCTGAGAATGCTGAGTTACTTGGTGTGGAGGTTCCTGTGGCAAAGATAGAACGTAAACTGCGTGAGTTGTGGGAGGTGGATGATGCGCGAGCGAATGCTTCTTTGATTAATTTAGCTTTGTATTCTGAGGAGAATGGGGATCTGGCTAGGAATTCTGAGATTGTTAGAGAGATAACACGTGAGCATGCTTGCAGAGCGTTACTGATAGGGCGTGATGTTAGTGTGGAGAAGGTTTCTGTTAGGTCATGGATAACTGCACATTGTCATTTGGTGCATGGTAAGAAGTCTGTGTGCTGTGAGCAGATAGCGTTTCATTTGACGGGGACTTCGAGAGGGAGGTTTAGGAATACTATTTTTGCACATTTGCAGAGTGATTTGCCGTTGGTTTTTTGGTGGCAGGGTAATTTGAGTGGGATGTTTAATGAGAGTTTGTATAGGCGGATTGACCGTTTTGTTATAGATAGTTCTGATTGGGGAGATGTTGTTGCGCAGTATGGAAGGGTAAATGCAGCTATTGAGGAGGTGGGTTTAGTGGTTCAGGATTTAGCTTGGACGCGTACTTATCATTTTAGGTTAGCTGTGGCTTCATTGTATGATGATTTGGTGGCTGCGAGATCGTTAGTTGGGACTCGGAGTGTTAAGGTTGTGGTGAGTGAGCAATATCGTACTTCTGGTTTGTTGCTTTTGGCTTGGTTTGCTGAGATGGCTGGATGGGAAAGGGCGCAAGACTTGATAGAGGATGATGGGCATGGGGGGAGTTATCGATTTGAGACTAGAGAGGGTGGTTTGGTGGATGCGAGTGTGGTATTTGAGGAGGGAGGTGCGCCGATAGGTATGATAGAGGTGGAGTCAGTTGGGGTGTGTTTGAGGGTGAGCAGGGAGGTGGGAGGTAAGCATTTACACCATCAATTTATTAGTGAGGGGCATGTGGTGGATCTGCATGGACCGGTGGATAGTGATTTTAGGGCTGAATTGTTAGCTGATCAGCTTTCAAGGGGTGGGAAGAATTCTTTATTTAAGAGGACGTTACCTACTTTTTTGAGTTTGCTTCATTGGGAGGGTAGTTAGGTTATTTGGCTGTTATTTTGGATGTCTGTTATTGGGTATTTGTCTGTTAGGATGTTGTTTTGTCGATGGCGGAGATTTGTATTTTCTCAGGTTATTCAGTTGTGTTTCTAGCGCTGAGATGAATGGTGAGTATGTTAGCTAATATGGCTTGAATGATGAATCTGTGTTTAATGTTTGCGCTGTATCTTATATGACTTGGGGGAAAGGTTACGTTAGCTTTTGTTGGAGTAGGACCTTGAAGGCTGATCCAGCGCCGTCTGGGTGGGTTAGGAAGTGGTCAGCAGGGGTATCTTTAATGAATGGGAGGAGGAAGTCTCGTTGGTTGGTAAGTGAGATGGTTTTTAGGTTTAGTGTATTTCCCCAGTTGATGAGGTCTGTGAAGTTCACATCTGCGGTGATGTCTTGCCGGCCTGGGTTAAGGTAGGTGGCTGGGCCGGTGATGTGTTGGTGGTTTGAGTATGCTCTGAGGGTTCCTCTTGGCATGCGGTAGTAGAGTTTATCGATAGTGTCACCGTAGTCTATGGTGAGTAGTTGTCCTGACAGCCAGTGTGGTGTCCATTCTTGTAGCCATTGGTGATATGACTCGTGGATTTCGATGCGTTGATCTGGCTTATATTTGTTAGATTTTGTTGCTGATGAGTTTGGGAGATTTTTTTGGCATGGTAGGAAGATTTCTGTTTGTTGGTTTAGGTATAGTTCTAGCCATTGGGTGTTGTTTTTTTTGAGTATCCTAACTGGGAAGGCGTCTACGAGTTCGTTGGAGAAAATGAATGCGATGCCTTTGGTGGCTTTGAGTGCGGTTTTGATGTTGTTGTGCCAGTGGATTTTTTTTGAGTTTATTTTTTGTTGTTGTGCAGTCAATGTTGGGGAGCTGTCGACGATGTGGTAGTTAAGCTTCCAGCGTTTTATTAGGGGTGTAGAGTGGATGATGGTTTTTGCTAGTGATCCGTCACCGCCGCCAATTTCTATGAGGTTAAGGGGTTGTTTTTGGGTTTTTGCCCATTGGAGTGCGGAGTGTGCGATGGCACGGCCGAGTGCTCTGCTGAGTGTGGCGGTGGTGGAGAAGTCACCTGTTTTGCCAACTGTTTTGATATGTTTGGCGTAGTATCCATGGCAGGGGTCATGGAGAGCGCGCTGCATGAATGAGTCAAAACGCACCGGGTTGGTGTTGTCTGGATTCATGCTGGGTGGGGATGGGTTAGCGGTAGTTAGCGACTAGGTTTTCACAGCCTTTTATGTCTAGTTTGCCGGAAGCTAGTACTGGTATTTCTGATACGGCTAGAATGTCTCTTGGGCACCAGAGTGAGGGGATTTTTATGTCTAGTAGTTTGTATCTTAGGTCGATGCATGCTTGAGATGCAGTGGTGGGGTCTGTGATGCTTGATAGCATGATGATGGCTTCGCCCTTTTTTTCGTCTGGGATGCCGACTACGGCTATTTTTCGTTCTGTTTCTTCATCTAGTCCAAGGACTTCGATGATGGCTGCTTCTAGTGTCTCGTGAGGGACCATTTCACCGCCGATTTTTGAGAATCTGGAGATTCTGCCTTCGATATGAAGGAAACCTTCTTCATCGACTCTGCCTACATCTCCAGTTTTGAACCAATCGTTTTCGAAGACTTCGTTGGTTTTTTCTTGGTTGTTGAGGTATCCAGGGAAGATGTTTGGTCCTTTGAGCCAGATGACACCGGATTCGTTGATGTCGCATTCTTTATCAGTGGCTGCATTGGTCATTTTGACAGCGATTCCGGCGAGGAACTGTCCGACGGATCCGTTTTTGGCGGAGTGGATGTCTGGTTCAGGAGTTTCTGTGACTGGGTTGATGATGTTAAAGTTAGTAGCAGGAGATGTTTCTGTGAGTCCGTATCCTTCTTGTGGGAAGACGCCGAATTTTTTGTAGAATGATTCTGCGAGTGATGCTGGTAGTTTTTCTGCGCCTGTGACGACGAGTTTGACGGATTCGAGTTGCTCAGGTTTTACTCTACGCATGTATCCTCTGAGGAATGTGGGAGTGGATAGGAGGAATGATATTTTGTTGTTTTCGATGAGTTCAGCGAGTCTTTTGGTTTCTAGAGGGGTTGGGTAAGATACTATGTTGATACCTTGAATGATGGGGAACCAGAGGGTGGCTGTGCAGCCGAATGAGTGGAAGAGAGGGAGGCAGCCGAGAAGGGACTCGTTATCTTGGTCAAGTCCTAGTCTGCTGCTAAATTGGCATACGTTGGCAAGTAGGTTTTTGTGTGTAAGTGGGACACCTTTTGGTGAGCCTGACGATCCTGATGTGAAGAGTAGGACGGCTTCTTCATCTCCTCCGGATTTGTCGATCTTAGCGAAGCGTGCGATCATGTCGACAGGGAATATCTTGGATACGATTACCCAGCGTTTGATAGATTTTTTGATGGTGGGTAGGATACGTTCTACGTGTATGAGGTCTCTGACTGGTGGCCAAGGGAAGTCGCTTACTTTTCTGACGAATGGGTCTGCGGTGATAAATTTGTCTACGTCTGCTTGTGCGATGCTGGATTTGATGGCATCATGGCTGGCTGTGAAGTTTATGTTGACTGGGACTTTGCCAGCGAAGATGACGGCTAGGTTTGCGATTAGGCCACCGATTCCAGGGGGGAGGATGATGGCGACGCGTTTTTTATTAGTTTGTTCTTTTAGGTGTCTAGCAAAAGCAAGTGCGATTCCGAGTATGACTGAGTAGTTACGTTCTTGGTCGTTTGTTCCGTCGATTATTTTGTTTTTGCCGTTTATTTTTAGTCCTTTGAGTAGGTTGTATCCGAGTGATTCTTGTAGGAATGGTCTTTGGTTAAAGGCTTTTGAGATACCTAGTAGGTTTGCTTGTTGCCATTTGGCTGGGTTTACGATGTCAGCTGAGATTTTGGGCATGAATACCAGAGTTGAACCTGGTGTTTCTGTTGTTGTTTTTAAGGTGGTTTGGAGTGGGTTATGAACAGCAAGAGGTGTGACTGTGAGTTTGAGGTTACAGAGCGTTTTGAGAATTTGTGGTTGGATGTGCGAGGCGGCTCCGTCTAGCGCATTGACTTGGCCTGGAAGGAAGATGGCGATGCCGTCTTTGCCGAGGTCTTTGAGGAGTTTACGACCAACGGCTTGTGGGTCTGGGTCATTGACGGAGAATGAAGCGGCTTCAACTGGCTGGATGGCTAGGAAGTTTTCAGTTTCGTTTGGAAGGACGACATTATTTTCACAGATCCAGATGATGGTTCTACCTGCTAGCGCAGGGTGATTTTCTAGAGCTAGCATTTCAGAGTGATCTAGTCTGCCAGGGATGATGAGTGTGGGCGACTTAGGGATGTGATCTGCCCCGAGGAAATTGAATGTATTGCTCATAGCTTGTGATTGATAGTCTCAGCAGTATGTTTTGTTTTACTGTGGAGGTTTAAGGTGTGGTTTTTGATATTTTGTCTAGTATGCCGTTGATGAATTTAGAAGAGTCTGATGAGGCGAATTTTTGAGATATTTCTATGGCTTCGTTGATGGCGACTGGGGATGGGATTTGGTCATCCAGCATTATTTCTGCGGTGCCTAGTCTGAGGATAGCTCTATCGACTGGGTTGATTCTTTCTGGGCTGTAGTTGTCTACGACGGAGTGGATCATTGAATCGATTTTAGATTTGTTTGCAGTGACTAGAGTTACTTTTTGGTCAACTGATGCTCTCATGGAGAGCATTTTTTCAGCTGTAGTAACTAGGTGTGCGACGTCGCCGTGAGTGGGGAAGAGTGTGGGGTTTTGGACCATTTTGATGCGGTCTGAAACTCTTTTTAGAGCGTTGATGCTGGCGTTAACGGATTCAGCGTATTGTTTTAGGTGTGGGTAGTCTGCTAATTGTATTTCCCATGTTTTACGTTGATCGCTGAGTGTGTTGTTGAGAGTGAATATGTTTTGAAGTATGTCTGCGAGGTCGGTCTGGATGTCTTCACTTTGGGGGTTATAGAAGCGAGTCATGCTATCGATGAGAGCTTGCCATTTGTTTTCACTTTTGATGATGGCGGTGAGAGCTCGATTGAGTTTTTTAGCGTCTGGGTCAGCGGTGATTATTGATTCTAATTCGGGTGCTTTTTCGATGAGTTTAGCGTATCTGTTTAGTCTGCCTTGGTTAAGGTGGAGTACGGATTTAACGGATGCTTTAGTGAGCTTGTTAAAATCTGATTCTAGGAGTAGTTCCCAGAAAGCGTCTGAGGCTTCGTCAGCGGGTGCTCCTTCTTCGAGGTCATGACAGTATAAAAACTGAATGGTTGCTTCTCTTATTTCCCTGCGTTTAGACATGGTGATTATTTATTGAACGTGACGTTTTTTTTGCCATTGAGAGGGTTCATGGTCTGAACGAGCTCTAGCATGGTGTGAGCTGATCTGGCTGCTTCTTTTCCACGGTTGAGATTAGCGGACATGCACCTGGCGTAGGCTTGTTTTTCGTCTTCAACGAGGAGGACTTCGTGGATGACGGGTGTTTTGTGCCTGACAGCTATTTCTTGGAGAGTATGAGTTACTGTTTCTGCAACCATGCTGGCGTGTTTGGTTTGACCTTGAATGATGACACCTAGTGCTATGACTGCGTCTGGTGGGGTGTCACTTTGAAGAAGAATCTCGCAGGTGACTGGGATCTCGAACGCGCCTGGGACTCTTGCTACATCGATTTGAGTATTAGGAAGTGTGATGGCGAGTTCGTCTTTTGCATTTTGGACGAGGGCGTCAGTGAATGTCTCATTATAAATGGATGCAACTATGGCGATGTGTGCTCTTTGGGATGGAGCGGTGCGTGGTCTTGCTGGTAGTGCTGTTGACATTCGATGTGTATGTGTGGAAATGGATGAAAAGTCAATACGGCATAGGTTTATAAACCAAAAAAAGAGAGTAGATTAAATCTACTCTCTTTTGTGATGTAATAGTGTGCTGTGTGATTACTCAGAACTAGGAAGGAATCTGTAGTAAACTTCCATCATGAGTGTAGCAAGACAAGTAGCGTAGTGCTTTGAGCTCATTTGGTGACCGCCGCCGACTGGGAGTGGCCATGATCCGTCTTTGT
>CALGZA010000066.1 GCA_937934595.1 uncultured Verrucomicrobiales bacterium
AACGGCGTATGAGACCATCTTGAATACCAACATTCACCTCGCTATTAAAAATAAGAAAAAAACATTCAGCCTAGCACTCTTCACAAACTATTTTCTTAGCAAAATAGCCACTAACCTACAAATACCCCCACTCACAAAATAATTAAAAAGTTGAGGAATACACATGTAAAATGAAAATAACATGAAACTTGACCATACGTACATTCTCTGACTCTAACCTTTTCTCTTTAAACAAATAGAAGTTAAAAATCAAACACTCACTGCTTGATTTCTAATTTCTAAATGAAACACGTAGTCTAGGTGCTGCCCCCAGTAGTAGCGGTTTTGGAAACCGCTCTGCATGCTGATGCCCTACGTATTTAAATAAATCGACTCACTAACTCTCATAATAAACTACTATGATTCAATTAGAATCGCCATCACCTTTACTATCCTGTGCTGATTCAACAGCTGCGATTTAGATGGTGTTATACCGTCATTCGCTCTCGTAGTTTGTTTTTATTATTTATATACAGGCTGGCCTCATCGGATCTTGAATCACTAAACATTATAAATATGATCAGTAAGTCGATTTTTCATTTTTAAGAAACGAACACCCTTGCCGCTCAACTTCTGAGCCACAGCCGCAGGATTTCTCTGACGGTCGTTTTGGTGATTCAGGCTCACCTCCCAATGGATACCTTTTAGACACAAAATATAACTATCAATAAATGTATTATTAACTAGTTAATTAGACATAGGTCTCCCTATACTTGACTTTTTACATCTAAAATTGTAACCTTTCTTTATCGTAGATTGATTGCTATTTAGACTATTTGTCAGTGATCTAATCCGAGGCCTTCACCAGTTGCCGCTGGTGGAGGCTACCTCAATATCTTGCTATATATATTTGTTATAAATTCTCTGTTTTTCAGACGCTCTTAAGCGCCTTCATTTTTTCCTTACATGTTCTATTTAATTAATAATCCTTCCTATTTTCTTCCCTTCCTTCTCCTAAGAATTGACCATTCAGGGCAATAAAAAACTCGCTTCTTATTTAGAGAGCGAGTCAGTATAGTTCCTAGTAATATAAGGTTTTTTTAATCTATACTGATCCCCTGCCTCCCTGGTTAAATTTATGTTTCATCTCAGGTTTGAGGTTCTCCGCTGTATACATCACAGCAGATATTTCACTTCGCTCAGATCTCCCAGGAATAGAACAAATACCACGCCATCTCAGCTTACTCACTATACCTGCACAAATCCCCGCTAGGGAATTGATACAAGACTGAGCGTCTTGAGTGGTTGTTAGTATGGTTATTGTCGTTAACATGGTTTCTCTTTAAGTTGATGAAGGCTAGCACAGTTCTAAATAAATAGCAAGACAAAACTATATCTTTTTTTCACAAAGATCTCTTAGAAAATTTAAAATCCACTCAAGTAAAGATATAGCAACGAATACTCTCACATCCTACCCTGCTTTTTTGCTTCAGTCTCATTGTGCTTCTCAGGAACCCAGATACCATCATCATACCAATCTCGTGTTACTACAGTCTCAATTTCATACTCATGCTGATCTTGAATACTCAAACCCAACTGATCTGAAAACTGCTGATTTACGCGAGCAAAACATGCTTGTATCAATTCCTTACCATATCCGTGATCCGCATGATACACCATAAAACATGCCAACTTCCTTTCCTTAGTTATCGCCAATAATTGCCTTGCTATAAACTTGCCTTCCTCATCATGCATATACAAAACCCGCTTATTTACATCTAGCGCATTAGCTATCGCAGAATGCTGGTTACACCCACCGATCGATAGACAACTGTGAACATAGGTGCCCATTTTCAAAATCTCATCAAACCTTGATTCTGTCTGAACACATACCTCACCAATAGAAGGCAACTGCTCCCTAACAGTAATCCCCATCAACCAGACTGCAGGCCGCCAAAAAGATAGAGGCCGCTTTAACCAAGAAATATTAGAAGGGTGCAATAATCGTGTAACATCACCACCACGCTGATGCCTCTCCAGAGCACGTTTTCCTGCGCGTCGATTATGGCTAGCACTAGATACAATAGAAACCGTATGTGCATCAGTTTCAAAACTACTCATCTCATCAACTACCCTCTCTCTGATCATAGAAAACAACATCCGCATCTCCCCTACCTCAAGTTTTCTCTGCTCTTTTAACAGGACTTCTTCCCTAAGATTCTCTCCCATTTTACCTTCTCTAATGGAGGCCATTAACTTCGTCGGCAACTCAACGGACCCATACTCGCTAGAGTGATATTCCATCATAGCACACCTCTGCTTCTTATCTCCTGAATCAATCCCATAAAGAGGGTGATACTCTACCCACTGGAAAACATCTTTCAGTAAATGCCCTGGTAACAAACCCACCTCGCGGACGGCTTTAAGCGTATCGCTCGGGGCAGCATTTAAGCCTCGTATGACTGTCATTATAAACCCTCTATCGAAACGGATGATCTTATTCAGCCCCTCTAACAATATCTCCCCCCTATTCTGAGAACGAAAATAACGATCCAAATGCTGCCAACCATGTTGCCCCAACTCATCAAGAAAAACCTTTCCCAAAGACTCATCCTGTATTCTATTTAATAACTCATCTACATCACTCTTAGGCTCCATTTTACTTGAACACGCTGTCATAACCAGCCTCATCCTCACCTCACATCCTTCAGAACACTCCTCACTCCCATATTGAAAATATAACAAATCCCCTAACTTGTCATAGAAATCAGCATCTACTAATGAAAAAGCTTCAGCAGATTTATCTGCATACCACTCTAATGATTTCACATCACTGTCCATGTAGTAACACTGTTTCCTCATCAGCGTTATGAAGCGCCGGCTTCTCTCCTCATCAAGCTCGTAATAAAGGATACAACTGTATACATAACCCCAGAGTGAAGAATCAAATCTACCCTGCCAGAGTAGAGTAGCTTCATCCCCCTTCATAAAAACTAAAAGCGGCTCTACTGCAGAAAAATCATCTAACCCCTCTATACTACAATAAGCATCTCCACTCTTCAGTCCTATCTCCCACTCTATCTCTAAAAGACACCTTATCCTAGCAGCCGACATACCTCGTAATAGTAAAGTAACAAATCGACTAACACGCTCCTCACCTCCTATCACTCTAGACTCATAAAATAAATAACTAATAATAGCAGCAACGTTATCTTCAACTACACCATGAGATACCCCCTTATCGATTAAGGTCAGCAGAAGAGAGTTACCATCGTTAACATCCAAAGCAAGTAGAGAATCCAGCCAGCTCCTCAGGGAGCGACTATTACTAAAAGCAAACAATACCTTGCCTGCCAACCCACTATGAAGTCGCTCCCAGTCATCGCACATCACCCTAGACTCCAAAAAGTCAAACTCATCCAACCACGGCATCAAACCAGATAAATGATATCCAGATATCTCATCGGCACCTAACTCAGATGTCCATCCAAAAAGACGTAACAACTCCACGCCCACTTCCCCTAAATTATAAGGATTAAATTCAAGAAGCAACCTACGTTTATCACTGCTGATCTCCATCGATTTTATCACCTCTTCCCAATAGACCGATAAATCTAACAAAATTTGACATGTTAGTTTCTTGTCACATAGATATGACCTAATGTCTCCAGCTATCAATAGTCTATCCGTGTAACACTCACAAGGATTCACACATGTATTCAACAACACCTCCAGGATATCCCGTAACGTAGCAGCACTCATATCACCATCTCTCAGAGAATACCATGATGCACAGAATGACTGAATATCAACACCATCCCCTCTGGTATCGATCATATTCTCGTGAGATACCCTCTGCTCATCACAGAACATAACCCTCTTCTTTGCTTTCCTCTTTTGCTTTACAGCCATCAACTTTATACCTGCTGACCAACGCGTCAATTTATGAGGATGACGCACAACCTTTGAAAATCGTTTCATATATCTAATACATAGTTGCTCTGAACAACGACACTATAAGGCCGTGTTACAAATGAATGTCCTTGCTTTTAACTAACAAAGACGAATCTCAGACTTAGGCACTGAATCAGTGAACTGAGATAGTCGAATAGCGATGATTACACACATATAAAAATCGCGCTATAGATGAAGAGAATCAGATAAACCCTCAAAAAAGCCAGATCAAATATGCGATGTAAGCAAAGCACTAATATACTTTTTAATGAACATAGTTACTAAATTACATTAAATTTCTATTTGCGCAATCTAACAAATAATATTCCACTTTGATCACACCTCCAAGCATGCTAGTTCTCACGTGTGAGCATGACCAAACAAAACGTAACAGAATTCTTACAACAGGAAGAGTGGAAAAAAGCATTCAGTGCAAGCGCCCTTTCCAACGGAAAAAAAATTGCTCATAGCAGGCTAGTGGCCCAAGCCACTGCAAATAGCCTAGATACCGGAGACGTCGAATTAATAGGCTATGTCATCAATAAAGACGGACATCAACACGAAGCCATTATCGCACTATGGAAAGAGAACGACGCAATCATGTTAGATGCATCATGCTCATGCGATCAACAAATCAACTGCCACCACAGCGCCGCAACTCTCATTCATCTTGCCCGCGGCAATGGTGAACGCCTTGATAAAGCATTCGGTGATGTAGTCGGAGAAATACCACAACAAAATCTAACAACAAACATATCAGAAAATACGCGGATCAACGAAAAAAGTATTAACAACAACAACCTAACATTCCTTCTTCGCATAGAACGAAAACCAGCAGGAGAAAGGCTCGCTTACCTTCCAGACATCTACGCACACGCATACGCTAAATATAATGATCAAATTTACACCCTAGACCCATCTGGCAATGTCCATCCCCCTCGCGACCGATCCGCAGAAATGCAAGCCCTCCAAACTCTATACGCCCTTGACCTCATCCCAGGAGCAGAAGAACCTCCACCCACGCTTAAAAAATTAGCGCATCCACCACACAAAGGCACACTTTTCGCTCCTGATAAACAACAATGGTCACACCCAGATTTCTACTGGCAACGATTCCAACACCAAGCAATCCCCGCCCTAGAAAAACGTGGCTGGACCATTCAGCTTTCACCACACGTTGGCCTGAAACCCCTCATCTTCAAAACAGATACCTGGAAAGCCGAAATAGTCGAAGAAGGAAAAGGCTGGTTCAACCTATCCGCAGGATTCGAAATCGATGGTGAAAAATTCGAACTCCAACCAATCCTAGCTACACTCCTAGATAATAACTTCCTCGAACTCACTCAAGACCTGCCATCAGGACAAGAATTCCTCGTCTTCCTCCCTGATGGAAGAGGACTCGCTCTTCCAGTAGGAAGATTCCGCCACATCCTCACCACGCTCGGCCAAATCCTCGAATTCAACTTCACCGATGGCCCCATCAAATTGCAGAAACTAGAAGCAGCTCTCCTCGCAGGCGACGATGAAATAGATATCGAAGCTCCTGACGACATCGAACAAATCGCAGAAAAAATCATGTCGGCTCAGAAAATCAACACAGTACCACTGCCTCTCGGACTCAAAGCCACACTGCGTTCATACCAACTAGACGGCTTTTATTGGATGCAGTTCCTTTCCAGTTCAAACTTCAACGGCATCCTAGCCGATGACATGGGCCTTGGAAAAACCCTCCAAACACTAACCCACATCCTCGCAGAAAAAGAATCAGGCCGAGACCAAGGCCTACCCTCTCTCGTTGTCGCCCCAACAAGCGTCGTAGTCAATTGGCAACGTGAAGCAGCTAAATTCGCCCCATCACTCAAAGTCCTCATCCTACAAGGAGCTCAGCGCCACAAAAAATTCAATCAAATAGCAACATCTGACATCATCCTAAGCTCATTCGCTCTCATCCCCAGAGACCTTGAAAACTTCAAAAAACACCACTTCCACCAAATCATCCTCGACGAAGCTCAGCACATCAAAAACCCCTCAGCCAAAATCTCACAAGCCGTCAGAGAACTTAAATCTAACCACCGCCTGTGCCTCTCAGGAACACCAATAGAAAATCACTTAGGCGAACTATGGAGCCAGTTTTCATTCCTCATGCCCGGACTCCTAGGTTCATCAGAAAGCTTCAACGAAAACTTCAGAAACCCCATCGAAAAAGAACACAACGAATCCAAACGTAACCTACTCAACGCAAAAGTAGGACCTCTCATCCTCAGAAGAACAAAAAACGACGTAGCGAAAGAACTACCCCCAAAAACAGAAATCCTTCACACTATCGAGCTACACACTGACCAAAAAGACCTATACGAAACAGTGCGCTCTACTATGGATAAACAAGTGCGACAAGCCATCATCGCCCGCGGCGGACAAGCTCAGATTGTCTTCCTAGACGCTCTGCTAAAACTAAGACAGATCTGCTGCCACCCCAGCCTTCTCTCTCAAAGCAATGATGCATCACAATCAGCTAAGTTTGACTACCTCATACAACTACTCGATACCCTCAGAAAAGAAAACCACCGCGTCCTCATCTTCTCACAGTTCACCTCCATGCTCAGCCTCATAGAAGACCACCTCAACCAAGAAAGCATCAGCTACCTCATCCTAACAGGCGCCACCAAAGACAGACAATCACTCGTAGAAAGATTCCAAGGCGGCGAAGCTGAAATCTTCCTTATATCCCTTAAAGCCGGTGGCACGGGACTAACCCTAACAGGAGCCGATACCGTCATCCATTACGACCCATGGTGGAACCCAGCAGCCGAAAATCAAGCCACCGACAGAGCCTACAGAATCGGCCAAGATAAACCTGTAATGGTCCACAAGCTCATCTGCCAAGGCACAGTCGAAGAACGCATCCAGCAAATGCAAAAACGCAAAAACACCCTAGCCGACAACATCTTAGACGGAAGCACACACTCCATCGATCTAAACGAAGAAACAATGAAAAAACTCTTAGAATAGAATAATCAACATCATACAGCGCATAAAGCCCACGCATTATATCACCATTCAAATACAACCGCTCACATTCTATATGCCTTATCACATCTAACACCACACGAGCCTTTGAATCCTCTGCGCCTTAATGAATCTCAGATAAAAATACCGACCTATACTTAAGACGTTTCTTACCCTTATTTCTAAGATATTTAGTATGCTTATTAGCCACAACCTCACAAAGATAACCATGAACACACCGCACAGCACGTAAAGCTTCGTTAAAATAATTTACACCAATACTGTAATACTCCCAACCAACAATAGCACAACCCACAGCAACACCGAGTAACGCAACTTTTTCCTCTCTCGTATACCTCTCATCATGCGCAATAGCCCACTCACATAAAAAGCAAAACTATAAAAGAGCGCTAGTAAACCAACACAAAGCCCCAAAAATAAAATAAAATTCGACAGCATTAGCCCTACTATAAAAACCAACAAAACTACTACAGCATAAACTACTGCCAAAGCCAACAAACCAAAACACAGAAAACACACAACAACACCAACGGCGTGCAGCAACCACGGTAAAGCATAGTCAAATTCCGGCACATCATCCTCACCAGCTGCTAACTCAGATACAATCACCGTAAAGCCCATTATAGACAACGGCCCATACAAATGCCCAGCATTCATATGAATCACCTCAGCATAATATCCCTCATCTACTTTCCTACTGGCATACAAACTAGCAGAAACCAAATCATCAAATCTAACTAACATATATTTATAGTGCTTTTCCCATTGAAAATAAAATACTTAATATAAAATCAAGACACCCCACACTTCGGTAAAAAAGGAGCTACAAACGCATTCTCAAAAGTATAAATCTCTACGAAATCCTCCTCACGGTCATTATCCTGCTTACCAAAAGCACCCTCCTGAATCAGCAAAAACACCATATCTCCAATATCAGCACAACGATGAATCCCCCACTCATTGAATAATGTCGCAGCCATAGGGCCAAACTCCTTCAATGCCAAATCCCTAAATCCATACAATAATTGCTCAGCTGTCACATGCTTCGAATGCTCCTCCGTCTCGTCAGAAGCCTCCTGAACCGTATAATCCAGTGCCTCTTTCAAAAACAAAAAAGCCTCCGGCTCAAAACGCTTATCGCGAGTTATCACTCTTATTACAGCTTCTTTAAAATGCTCTTTGTGCATAGACTAACCCTGCAAAGTATTCATTTTCCTGACAAGTGTTACTTTCAACAAGAGCATTATTTCTTCAAAAACAAAAGAGAACAAAAGCACCCCTAACTTGTGAATAACTTTTGAACAACCTCCTTAAAGCACTCTTTTTTAGTGAAAAATAAATACTCACCTTCATCTCTTCTTACCTAGTAAATGAATATCGCATATTCAAAGTTGTTAATACAATACAACCACCAATGAAAAACCATTAACACATTAATAATAAAGGAATTAAACTAAAATAAACCACCTCTAACCATGTTCTGCACAAGTTATTCACAAACAGAAATGACCTTTTAAAAAAAATTAGATAGAAAATGTTGACCTTAAAATAAGCCCTAAAATAAAGGATTTCAGAGCCTATTAATTGTTTGTGAATAACTTGGTCATAAAAACCCTTATCACGAATCAACAACAAGTATTTAACATGCCGCTAATCCCAAATCAGACCAGATTACATTCCCCAGCATTCTTTATAATAGCCAAAATTAAAAAATACTGCCAATGATAATTCATAACATAAATTTAACACTACAAAACATATGGACGACCCAAAATTAATCTGGTTCCTCGTAGGAATAGCACTCTTATTACTAGAATTCACTGCCCCTGGACTTGTGATTCTATTCTTCGGAGTTGGCGCTCTGGTAACTTCTTTAGCATGCCTACTTGGCATAGCCGATAGCTCCCTAGCACAATTACTCATCTTCAGCATCTCTTCCCTAGCATGCCTTTTCATACTAAGAAAGTATGTTCAGAATTGGTTCGTAGGAAACAGCGAAAATGAAACCGACGAAATGAGCACCGAGTTCATTAACCAAGTAGTAACAGTAGTGATTGCTATCCCTGGTGGCTCAGCCAAAGGCAAGGTAGAACTTAAAGGCGCTAACTGGAACGCCACCAGCGAGTCACCACACGCGGTTGGTGATACAGTCACAGTAGTCGAACGAAATGGACTAAACCTAGTCGTAAAATAAATTTAACAACAACAACAAACAACAAACGATGATAACAACTAACACATTACTATTATTTGATCAGATACCAGGAAGCGTCTTCGGCTTAGCTGTCGCCGTATTCATAATCATAGCCCTTGTCAAAACAGCACGTATTGTCCCTCAGCGAGAGGCATTCGTAATCGAGAGACTCGGAAAATACAGTAAAACCCTAGGAGCTGGATTCCACATCCTCATCCCATTCATAGACAAAATCGCCTACAAGCACTCACTCAAAGAGATCGCCATGGACGTCCCACCTCAGAACTGTATCACCAGAGACAACATAACCATCGAAGTCGACGGTGTCCTCTACATGCAAGTCCTAGACCCTAAAAAAGCAAGTTACGGTATAGACAACTACTTCTACGCATCAACCCAGCTTGCACAAACAACACTACGTTCTGAAATAGGTAAGTTAGAACTAGACCGCACCTTCGAAGAACGAGACGCCATCAACTCAAACCTCATCGAAGCACTAGACAAAGCCAGTGACCCATGGGGAATCAAAATCACGCGTTATGAAATAGCCAACATCAGCCCTCCTCAGTCAGTGAAAGAAGCGCTCGAAAAACAAATGAGAGCAGAACGTGAGCGTCGTGCTCAAGTAGCACACTCTGAAGGCGACCGTGAAGCAAGAATCAACGTCGCAGAAGGTTACAAGCAAGACGTCATCAAACGCTCAGAAGCAGAAAAATCTAAACAGATCAACGAAGCTGAAGGTAAAGCCCGTGAGATCGAACTACTCGCAGAAGCCACCGCAGCAAGTATCCGCCAAGTAGCAGAATCCATCAACGAGCCAGGTGGTAGCGACGCCGTTAACCTCCGTATCGCAGAGCAATATGTTGCCGAGTTCGGTAAACTAGCCAAAGAAGGTAACACCATGATCCTTCCCGCTAACCTCGCAGACATCGGAGGAACTGTAGCCGGACTCACTAAAGTACTAGATAGCATTAAAAAATAGATAAACAAATCTGCTCAACATGATACAAGGTCTGTAGTTACAATACTGCAGACCTTTTTGCATCTTAACTTATCGTTTCCATGAACCTACTTCTAAAGCTCCGCCAAAAGAAGCAAAGTCACCACCCTAAGATCGCCCCATTCATAGCGTATCTGGAAGGACTGACTGTGCGCCCTCAAGCTAATGAACTCAGAGAAAAAATGGAAAAACTAAACATAACACAAGAGGACCTAAATAAACACATCCAGTTCCACAAAAGCCGATACCTTAGAAATCTTATATTCGAGAGCAAACACGTCCAGCTGCTCTGCCTCTGCTGGAAATATAAACAGTCCAGCCCCATACATGACCACGCTGAATCCATCTGTGCCGTGAAAGTCATTACAGGAATCGCCACAGAAACCACCTACCAAATCGACCCCACCGGGATCATAAAGCCCGTCGCCACCACCGAATACCCGCCAGGTGTATTCGTCTCCGAAGACGCAGACATACACAATGTCTCCAACCACCACGAACAAAATTTAATCACTCTGCACTGCTACTCACCACCTCTCAAGAAAATGAAAAAATACTACCCCCAGTCAAAAAACTCAAAAATATACGAGCCAAGAAATTCTCAAAATCCAAAATAGTAAAACAACAAAACAAAAACTAGTAATCAATCTTCAGTCACTAATTTCAAAATCAAATCCACCATAGACGGAGACTTTCCCAAAGCCGTAGTCAACCTCACTGAATAATCACCCATACGGTGTGCCTTATACTGATCATAGCTATCACGTGTTACTCCTATCATCTCAGGCATATCCCACCCCCCATGCTGACCGTCAGCTATCAAATAAGGAATAAAAAGCACCTGCTTCTGCTCCACGCACTCTCTCCACTCATTGATAAAAGGAGGCTCCTCAAGCCAAAGATCCGTTATCTGTGCAAAATCCGTCCTCTCACGTAACCCATCTATGTGCTCTAACAACGTATCCTTCGAAGTAGCACTCTTCGTAGAACCATGACCCATCAAAACTAAACTAGTCTCCTCAGCTCTCCAGCCCCCCAAAGCACGCTCAGCCAAATCAATAATCACATCCTGCAAAAACGAATCCAGTCCCAATGGCTTCATATACCGACAACTTAGCTCCCTACCATCAAGCCCCAGCTTCTCAGGTATCACCTTCTTCGTATAATACCCTTCCGCTAAAAAATTCGGTAAAATAATCACCTCATCAGCCTCCACATGATCCAAGCACTCCTCAATAAAAGGAGACTCCTTAAGAAACCCACAGTGCACAGAACCAAACACACCCATCCGCCTTATCGTATCCGCATGCAACCTACACGGAACCGAAGATCCAGGATGCTTCGACGAACCATGACCCAGCAATACAAGCGCCTTATCCTTCATGTTTTTCATAACCCCTTTAAGCCTCCCTTAGACCCTTCACCGCCTTAGCCATATCCTCTGCCTTAAATGTAGATGACCCCGCCACCAACACATTAGCCCCTGCAGCAGAAGCTATCACCGCACTCTCCTCACCTATACCCCCATCCACCTCAATGTGATAACTCAGCCCCCTCAGATCCCGCATTGCCGCAGCTTGTTCCACCTTCGGCATAACCTCATTCATAAATGACTGACCACCAAAACCAGGCACCACCGTCATACAAAGCAATAAATCAATTTCCTCCAAATAAGGCAAAACATCCTCCATCGGAGTCTCAGGATTCAAAGCCAAGCCACTCTTACACCCAGCAGCTCTGATCGCCCTCAGCGTCTCTCTCACATCATGATCCGCCTCCACATGAACCGTTATCAAATCAGCACCCGCCTTCACAAACCTAGCAACATACTCGTCAGGCTTACTGATCATCAAATGCACATCCAAGTAAACATCATTACTCTCACTCACCGCATTAACCATATCAGGACCAAATGAAATATTATCAACAAAATTCCCATCCATCACATCCAAATGCATCCAGTCAGCTCCCGCCTGAATCGCACGAGAAACCTCAGAAGTAACCTTACCCCAGTCAGCCGCAAGCAAAGAAGGCGCTATTATTTTGTCTGTAAATTGCCATTTTTTCATGGCCTAGAACTAAACAATATGCAAAGACTCGCCAAGTCATTTCAAATCTATTTCAATCCCTGCCTTTATGACACAAATGACAAGACTTCCTGTTGCCATCCAGCAATACCCCAACTAACACACCTATCACATCCAAACCAACGTGATGACAGAAGACAACATTCACCCAGAGTTCTCTCGCCAACTCGGAAAAAAAGACAAAGAAACACTACTACGCCAACAAGGATTAGTACTCTGGCTCTGCGGACTCTCAGGATCAGGCAAATCCACACTCGCTAACGCCCTCGAACGTCACCTCCATAAAAAACAAAAATACTCCATCATCCTCGATGGAGACAACCTCAGAAGCGGACTCAATGCAGACTTAAGCTTCTCCGACAATGACAGAAACGAAAACATCCGCCGCACCGCCGAAGTCGCCAAAATACTCAGCAACAACGGCGCCATAGTCATACTCTCACTCATCACACCACAAGAAAAATTCCGCTCACAAGCACGTAACATCATCGGAAATTCATATCACGAAGTATACATCAAAGCCCAGTTCGATACATGCCAAAAACGTGACGTCAAAGGCCTCTACGCCAAACAAGCAAAAGGCGAAATCAAAAACTTCACCGGCGCCGGATCTAACTTCACAGAACCAGAAAATCCAGACCTCATCATCGACACAGACCTCCTCACAGAAGCAGAATCACTCACAAAACTCACCGAATTCTACAATAATCTAGATCATGGAAAACTATAACCTAAGCCATCTCAAGCAACTAGAATCCGAGGCCATATTCGTCCTCAGAGAAGCTGCCGCCCAGTTTGACACCCCAGCACTTCTCTTCTCTGGAGGTAAAGACTCCATCGTCATGGCATACCTCGCATACAAAGCATTCTACCCAGCAAAAATACCTTTCCCACTCGTACACATCGACACTGGCCACAACTTCCCAGAATGCCTCACATTCCGAGACGCCTTCGCAAAACAATACAAAGCAAAACTAATCATAGGCAGCGTCCAAAAATCAATAGACGACGGCTCCGTCAAAGAAGAAACCGGACTCAACGCCAGCAGAAACGCTCTACAAACCGTCACCCTCCTAGACACCATCGAAGAACACGGATTCGATGCCGCAGGCGGTGGCGGCCGGCGTGACGAAGAAAAAGCGCGAGCCAAAGAAAGATTCTTCTCACACAGAAATGACTTCGGAGAATGGCAACCACAAAACCAACGACCAGAACTCTGGAACATCTTCAACGGCAGAAAACAACACGGCGAACACTTCAGATTCTTCCCCATATCAAACTGGACAGAAATGGACATCTGGCAATACATCAAAGCAGAAAACATCGAACTACCATCACTCTACTTCGCTCGCGAACGCCAAGTCATCAAACGCAGCGGAACCTACCTCGAAGTAAACGAACTCGTCCAGCCTCGTGAAGGAGAAACAGTTGAAACCCTCGTCACAAGATTCCGAACCATGGGAGACGCTACCATCACAGGTGCCGTCCTCTCAGACGCCGCAGACCTAGACGCCATCATCGATGAAGTCGCCGCCGCCAGAGAAACAGAACGCGGAAACCGCGCAGACGACAAACGATCAGAAACATCCATGGAAGACCGCAAAAAAGAAGGATACTTCTAGGCCTCAATCTATCACCCACTCAAACCATTTAAAATCTCAACACCACAAAAACAATGTCAGACACCACAGGCTACTTAGACATGGACCTACTCCGCCTCACAACCGCAGGTAGCGTAGATGACGGAAAATCCACACTAATAGGCAGACTCCTCTACGACTCAAAGAACACCTTTGATGACCAAATGGAAGCCGTAGAACTATCTTCCACCAAACGTGGTGACGAACACATCAACCTCGCACTCCTAACAGACGGACTCAAAGCAGAACGAGAACAAGGAATCACCATCGACGTTGCATACAGATACTTCGCCACACCAAAACGTAAATTCATCGTATCAGACACACCAGGTCATATCCAATACACCAGAAACATGGTAACAGGCGCCTCCACAGCGAACCTCGCCATCATCCTAGTAGACGCTCGCCACGGAGTCATTGAGCAAACCATGCGTCACGCATTCATCGCCAGCCTGCTACGCATCCAGCACATCGTCATCTGTGTCAATAAAATGGACCTCGTAGACTACGCAGAAAAAGCCTACAACAAAGTCGTAGAAGACTTCAAACAATTCGCATCACGCCTAGAAAACGTCGTCGACGTCAGCTTCATCCCCATCAGCGCACTAAAAGGAGACAACGTAGTAGACCAATCCACCAACATGGACTGGTACCACGGAAGCACACTCCTATACCACCTAGAAACCGTCTACGTCGGTAACCAAGAAAACCACGTAGAAGCCAGATTCCCCGTCCAATGGGTCATCAGACCTCAGTCAGATGAATTCCACGACTTCCGCGGATTCGCAGGCAGAGTCGCAGGAGGAGTCTTCAAACCAGGAGACGAAATCATCGTCCACCCATCAGGATTCACCACCAAAATAAAAAAAATCTACTCAGCAGACAAAAATATAGACAAAGCATTCAGCCCCCTATCAGTCACCATAACAACAGAAGATGAAATCGATATCTCCAGAGGTAACATGATCTCCAAAACAAACAACCTACCCAAAGTCAATCAAGACATCGAAGCAATGATCTGCTGGTTCTCAGAAACCTCCAAACTCGCTAACCGCGCCAAATACATCATCCGCCACACATCCAATGAAGCACGCGCCGTCGTCAAAGAAGTAAAATACAAAGTAAACATCAACACACTCCATAAAGTAGAAGATGACAAAGACTTCAAACTAAACGATATAGGAAAAATCACCCTCCGCACATCAGCACCACTCATCTACGACAGCTACCGTAAAAACCGCTCCACAGGATCCTTCATTCTCATCGACCCCCAAACCAATGAAACCATCGCAGCAGGAATGATCGTATAACCATAAAAATCATAATGACAGGCATTTGCTACCTCACAGGAGCAGGTCCAGGTGACCCAGACCTACTCACACTCAAAGCACACCGCTGTATCCAGCAAGCGGATGTGGTGGTCTATGACGCACTCGTGAATCCAGAAATACTCACCCTCGTCAAAAAAAACTGTGAAATGATAGACGCTGGCAAACGCTCAAAATGCCACACCATGAAACAAGAGCAGATCAACCAAGCACTCGTGGATCACACCCGTGCTGGAAAAACCGTCGTCAGACTCAAAGGCGGCGACCCCATGATCTTCGGCAGAGCAGGTGAAGAAGCAGCAGAACTCGCCAAACACGGACTAAAATTCGAAATCATCCCAGGCATCTCATCAGCACTCGCCGGCCCCGTAGCCGCCGGCATCCCCCTCACACACCGTGACCACGGCGCCCAACTAACCATATTCTCAGGTCACGAATGCAATAAAGACTACTCCGGAGAAACCGCTCTCAACTACCAACAACTCGCTACAGCACCAGGAACAAAAGTCTTCCTCATGGGAGTCTCATCCCTCCGCAGAATCACTGAAAAACTCATCTCCCACGGAGCACCAGAGAATACACCCATCGCCATGGTCCGCTGGGCAACCATGCCAGAACAAAAAACCATACGCGGAACACTTTCTTCCATTGCAGATATCGCAGAATCAGCTAACTTCTCATCACCAGCCGTAGGAATCATAGGCAATGTAGTCAACGAGATAGATAACCTTAACCTCTGCCAAACAGCCAATCAATTCAAACCACAACTCTAAAATCTCACACTCACTTAATCATGTCTTCACCACTAGACCAAAACCAACAAGCCCTCCTAGACTCACTCACCGCATCGCTTAATCCTACACAAGCCATCTGGATCAGTGGATACACCGCCGCACTCGGAAAAGGTGCAGCAGCCACAACCAACAACAAAAACATCACCATACTCTACGGCACCGAATCAGGAAACTCAGAAATGCTCGCAGAAAAAGTCTCCAAAGCAGCCAAAAAACAAGGACACAAAGCCACCCTCACCAACATGGCTGACATCGCACCAAAAGACCTCGCCGGCATAGACACACTATTCGTTGTCATCAGCACATGGGGTGACGGCGAACCACCAGAAACAGCAGAAACATTCTACAACGAACTAATGCAAGGCGGCATTGACCTCAAAGGCCTAAACTTCTCAGTCTGCGCGCTCGGAGACACATCCTACGAAAAATTCTGCCAAACAGGTATCGACATCGACCAACAACTCGAAAAACTAGGAGCCAAACGCATCGCAGACAGAGTCGACTGTGACGTCGACTTCGACGAAACATTCGCAACATGGGAAAAAATAATCTGGGAAAAACTCGGATCAGCAACTGCTACCTCAGACATCTCAACAACCAGCAACGACCCAGCCATAGCCTTCGATAAGAAAAACCCCTTCCCTGCTGAAGTCATAGACAATGTCCTCCTCAGCGGAGCATGCTCAGCTAAAGAAACCATTCACGTCGAATTCTCACTAGAAGGATCAGGATTCCAATACGAACCCGGTGACGTCCTCTGCGTCATCCCCCAAAACGCTGAAGACACCGTCTCTAACATACTCTCAGCCACTGACATCACCTCAAGTGCAGAAGTAGAACTTAAAAATATAGGAAAAGTCACCCTGGGTAACGCTCTAAAAAACCACCTAGACATCACCAGTATATCCAAAAAAGTCGCCACTAACATCCAAACACTCAGCAGCTCAGATGAACTAGCATCACTCATCGCAGGTGAAGAAGAAATAAGCTTCAAAGACTGGTCCTACGGAAGAGAAATCATCGACCTCCTCGAGTTCGTAACTCTCCCAGCCACCCTCACCGCACAACAACTCGTGAACTGCTTCCGCACACTCCCCCCTCGCCTCTACTCCATCGCATCCAGCCCAGCAGCACACCCAGACGAGGTCCACCTTACAGTCGCCGCTGTCCGCTACCAAACCTACGATAAAGAACGCAAAGGAGTCGCATCCACCTACCTCGCAGACAACGCTACCAAAGGAACAAAAGTAAACGTCTACCTCCACAAAAATAAAAACTTCCGCCTCCCAGAAAACAGCGACACACCCATCATCATGGTCGGCCCCGGCACAGGTATCGCACCATTCAGAGCCTTCATCGAACAACGCGCTGAAGACCAAGCAAATGGAAAAAACTGGCTCTTCTTCGGCGACCAAAAATACAACGAAGACTTCCTCTACCAACTAGAACTCCAAGACCACCTCAAAACAGGCGCCCTCACTAAACTTGACCTCGCATTCTCTCGCGACCAACCAGAAAAAGTCTACGTCCAACACAAAATGCTCGAATCCGCACCAGAACTCTGGGCATGGCTCGAACAAGGAGCACACTTCTACGTCTGCGGTGACGCATCTCGTATGGCAAAAGACGTAAACGACACCCTAATAGAAATCATCTCAACTCAAGGAAACAAATCAACAGAACAAGCAACAGAATACCTAAACGCTCTCAAAAAAGCCAAACGCTACCAAAGAGACGTATACTAACCCCCCTAATCAAAATCCATTCATTCACTCTAAACCACCACACCCACATGTCCGATAAACTACACCCTAACGAAGCACTCAAAGAAAACAGTGATTTCCTCAGAGGAAACCTAGCTGAAGAATTTGCAGACACCTCAACAGGTGCCATCTCAGCAGACAACCAACAGCTAAGTAAATTCCACGGCATGTACCTACAAGATGACCGGGACGTCCGCGCTGACCGCCGCAAACGTAAACTAGATAAAGCATACAGCTTCCTCATCCGTGTCCGCATGCCCGGCGGAGTCATCAACCCAGAGCAATGGCTCAAAATGGACTACCTCGCTGACAACTACGCCAACGGAACACTCAAGCTCACAACCAGACAAGCATTCCAACTACACGGAGTCATCAAGTTTAACCTAGTACAAACCGTCCGCGAAATGCACGACGTCGCACTAGACTCCATCGCCGCCTGCGGAGACGTTAACAGAAACATCATGTGCAACCCTAACCCAGACCTCTCATCAGCACACGCAGAAACACTACAACTCGCAGACGAAATCAGCGCCCACCTACTACCACAAACCGGCGCATACCACGAAATCTTCCTCGAAGGAGAAAAAGTCCTCAGCTCAGAACCAGAAGAAGAAAAAATCTACGGCAAAACATACCTCCCTCGTAAATTCAAAATCGCCATCGCCATACCACCATCTAATGACGTAGACATCTACGCTCACTGCCTCTCATTTATAGCCATCATCGAAAACGAAAAAATCATCGGCTATAACGTCTCAGTCGGTGGCGGTATGGGAATGACTCACGGCGCAGAAGACACATTCCCTCGCCTAGCAGACATCATCGGATTCATCACCCCAGAGCAAGCCGTTGACGTCGCAGAAAAAGTAGTCCTCGTCCAGCGTGACTTCGGAAACCGCCAAGACAGAAAACAATCACGCCTCAAATACACCGTAGAACGAATGGGCCCAGACGGCTTCACATCCAAACTAGAAGAATACCTAGGATACAAACTACAACCAGCTAAACCATTCGAGTTCACCACCAACGGAGACCGCTTCGGCTGGTCAGAAAACTCCAACGGCAACCTCAACCTAAACCTATTCATACCAGGTGGACGCGTCATAGACACCACCCACTACCCCATGAAAACTGGACTCAGAGAAATAGCAAAAATCCATGAAGGAGAATTCAGACTCACTGCCAACCAAAACCTAGTCCTTTCTAACATCTCCCCCTCCAAAAGAAAAGAAATCGAACCACTACTAGAAAAATACGGCCTCACCACTGCCCTTGACTCATCAGCCATGAGGCTAAACTCTATCGCCTGTGTCGCACTCCCTACATGCGGATTAGCTCTAGCAGAAGCCGAGCGCTACCTCCCAGACCTCATCACAGACCTAGAAGAAATACTAGAAAACTGCGGCCTCAGACATGATGCCATAACCATCCGCATGACAGGATGCCCAAATGGATGTGGCAGACCATTCATCGCAGAAATCGGATTCGTCGGCAGAAACCCCGGCAAATACAACGTATACCTAGGCGGCGGCTTCTTCGGCCAAAGACTAAACAAACTCTTCAAAGAATCAATACCAGGAGAAGAAATCAAACCCCTACTCACACCCATCATCCAGCACTACGCCAAAGAAAGAAACAACGGCGAACGCTTCGGTGACTTCGTCATCAGAACAGGATACGTTAAAGCAACTACAGCAGGAAATAACTTTCACACCCTAACATAATGTCCACAACGTCTGATACTCTAATTGCTTTCGAAAAAATGAAAGCACCTCAGCGTATTCAATGGCTTCAGCAAGAATACGGAAAGCGGCTTGTCCTATCTACAAGCTTCGGACTTCAAGCCGCCGTCATGCTAGACCTAGTCTCTAAACACGCACCTGAAATCCCCATCATCTGGATAGACACAGGATACCTATTCCCAGAAACCTACCTATACGTCGAAGAGCTAAAGAATAGACTCAACCTCAACCTCAAAGAATACCATCCACTCATCTCTCCTGCCAGACAAGAAGCTATCCACGGCAAACTCTGGGAACAAGGTGAAAAAGGTAACACCAAATACGGGCTCATCAATAAAGTCGAACCCATGAACCGAGCACTCACCGAACTAAAAGCAGACGTCTGGATCAGCGGACTCAGACGCTCGCAATCAAGCACACGCCTCAAAAGACCATTCCTAGAACAACAAAAAAAAACCCTCAAGGTATACCCCATCCTAGACTGGACTCAACCACAAGTCCAACAATACTTCCGTGACAACAACCTACCCAAACACCCACTCGAAGCCAAAGGCTACCAAACCATGGGTGACTGGCACAGCACCACACCCGTCGCAGATGGTGAATCACCAGAACACTCAAGACACGGCGGAAGCAAATACGAATGCGGCCTTCACCTAGACTCAGACGCACAAGACTTCCAAATATAAAACAAACATTCTCCCCTTGTCGGAAGACCATAAAAAGGTCAGTATAAAATAAGATGCAGAACTTAAGTGTAAACACAGAGGAAATCCTCAAAAAATGTAAAGACAGCGGACTCAGACGCACTAACGCCCTCCAAGTTCTCGTCCAGACTCTTCTTGAGACCAACTCCCCTATGACCCTCGCAGAGCTCACAGAACACGCCAGCCTCGCTGAACTATGTGACAGAGCTACCGTTTTCCGCCTCCTCCAGCGCCTCACAGATAAAGGCATAGTCAGAAGACTAGGACTCCACGAAAGAGCCGCATACTTCACTCTCCTTCTACCAGGTAGACACCAAGACTTCCTCATCTGTAAATCCTGCGGTGACATCAAACCCATCAAAGCTGCTTGCCCAGTTCATAACCTAGAAAAAGAAATCGCCAGCTCTACGGGATACACTAACCTCTACCACGAACTAGAATTCTTCGGAACCTGCCCACAATGCGCCACTGCATAACATCCCGCCAATGAATGACGACCAGCTCATAGACAACTTCATTAAATTCCATCAGGTAGAAAAAAACTCATCTCCCAGAACACTCAGGAACTACTCACAAGCACTCTCAGCATTCCAACTCTTCCATGATAAAAAATTCCCCGGCTGGCTAAACTGCATCCCTGACGACTTCAGAGCATACCTTTTCCAATGCATGAAAGACGAAGTATCACGCGCCACCATCCGCCTGCGCTTCTCCGCTCTCAGATCATTCTACAAATACCTAGTACACCGTCATGGACTAAACAAATCACCACTAAATGACATCCAGCTCCCAAAAGCAGAACGAAAACTTCCCGTCGTCTTAAACCAAAAACAAATCGTCGAACTCCTTGAAATCCCCCTCAACCTAGAACTTAACAAACGCGCACCAAACTGGATGCCACTCCGTGACACCGCCATACTCGAACTCTTCTACTCAACAGGAATGCGCCTATCAGAACTAGCCAGCCTCGACGTAGCAGACATTGACACCCCAAATGACTGCGTAAAAGTCCTCGGCAAAGGCAACAAAGAACGCATCATCCCCATCGGTTCATTCGCCATGAAAGCAGTCCAGAAATACCGCACTCAAGCAGATCACCACCACGGACCACTTTTCATCTCTAAACTAAGAAAACGCCTCTCCACACGCTCCATCGGTAAACTACTTAAAAAATACCTAGCCGCCACCACCATCCCATTCAACGTAACACCACATAAACTAAGACACTCATTCGCCACGCACCTCCTAGACAACGGTGCAGACCTCAGATCAGTCCAGTCACTCCTCGGACACGCATCACTATCCACCACACAAATCTATACACATGTCACCAAAGAAAGGCTCAAAGACGCCTATGATCAATCACACCCAAGGGCCAAATAACCAAAAATAATAACCATCACACAAACCTGCTAGTGTGATGATCAACAAAACCAAAATGACTACTCAGCTGAACGCCCTCTAGTCGTCGTCCCCAGCAAATCATCATTAGGAACCATGATGAAGCCTCCATCCTTAGTCATCAACTTAGTCGTTACAGGCCCCACACCAGAAACCCTGGCCTCTTCACCTTCGAAAATAATAATCGTCCCCACCTTATAAACATCCCTAGCATATACACCAGAAACAATCTGCGTCGCCATCCTTTTCAAACCTAGCCCCAAACAAATCGCCAAGCCTAGCCCCAAAGAAGCCAATATAATCTTCACCGAAGCATTCAACAACTCAGTCTCTATCTCCAGCTGGCTAAGAGCCACAGTTAGCACCAATATGAAAACAAAACCAAACAAGATATTAGCCAGCGCCTTCGCATAATCCAAACCTAAGTTATCAAGCGCCCTATACACAACTCCCTGCACCATATCTGCCACCATAAACCCTACCAACATGATAATAGTTGCTATCAGAACCTTCGGTAAAAAAGTGAAAATCTGCTCAATGATGTTAGAGATATCCTCTACTCCCATCAACTTAGCAGCACTCTTGAAAATAAATAACATCACAACCCAAAACAATATCTTAGCTATCAGCTGACTAATACCATCTTTAACACCTATTTTCTGCAGCACTGAACCTATACCCACCTTATCCATTACCCCATCAAACTTAATACCCTTAAGAAATTTACCTACAAACTTCTTAAGTATCACAGCAACTATAAAACCCACTATTACTACCACCAGACCACTGGCTATATCAGGTATACCAGAGATAATGTCATCCAGCATATCTCCAAAAGTTACCATCAGTTTGCTTAAAAATGACTCAAAATTGGCTAAAGTAATCGTGCTTATATTCATAGTGTTTATTAAAATTTATGCTTTGTAGTTTATATCTTTGTCCCCTATCACGCATCCAAATGTCGCTCCTACCAGACCATGGATAGCGGTCCCAAAACTCATGAATACAAAAGTCGTCGTATCCTTTGTTATATTCTCAAACATCGCGCGATCCGCAATCCGCTCAATACGCTCATAATTTATCTGACGCTCAACATGCCAGCCTGCTTTTTGGAAGAGATCATTGATTTTCGCCTCTTCAACTTGATATGTTTGGTCATTAATCATTAGTCTCTTTTGCGTAAAGTGTTTTAAACGAATCTAGCGCCCGGTATAACCTCATCTTAGCCGCAGATAACCCTATATCCATTACTTCTGAAATCTCCTGAATAGTCATCCCAGTAGTAAACTTCATAACAAGAATCTCGCGCTCCTTCTCCTTCATCTTGTTCATAGCACTCTCTACCTGCTCAGCTACCAATGAAGACTCAGGCTCCTCTACATGTCCCGCCTCCAGATCACCTACTTGCTTCTGATAAGCCTCCCTACCCTCTCGCTTCCTAGCCAGCTTAGATATTCGGTTTCGGCAATAATTTTGAACTATCTTATACAACCAGGTCTTAAATGCAGAACGACCTTCAAACTGATGGATCTTATGAAAAACCTGAATCATAGCATCCTGAGCCACCTCCTCTGCATCCTGTGAAGAACCTATATACTTAGCACAAGTATTGTATACTAACCCCTCATAACGCCTCAAAAGCTCACGGTAAGCAGTAAGATCAGAGGGTAACTCATCTTTACACATAGCCACTATCTCAGAATCAGATAACTCCTCTAATCCCTCGATGCGTCTTGATGCTAATCTTCTCAGTGCTTCAACCATACCAATATCTTAATACAAAAGCTCGAGCGCCTTCGTAATTCAACCATGAGTCAAAATAAACAAATATGCAAAAAAAATCTACCTAACGACCATTTTACTTTGTAATTCATTAACAGAAATTTTACCCTGCATCCCATGTTCAACATCGTAATGGTTAACCCTGAAATACCACACAACACAGGAGCAGCAGGCAGATTAGCCCTCGCCACAGGCGCTACACTTCACCTCATAGAACCACTTGGATTTGAAATTGATGACAGAGCAGTAAAACGAGCAGGACTAGACTACTGGAAAGACGTCCCGCTCAAAACATGGAAATCATGGGAAGATTTTGAAACCAACCTAGATAAAGAAGCCAGACTCTTTATGCTCACTACAAAATCCTCCCATCCTTATTGGGACAAAAAATTCAAACCCAATGACTACCTCGTATTCGGCAAAGAAACAAAAGGTCTAGGTGACAACCTCATCAAAAAATACCAAGAAAACGCCATCACCATACCCATGACCTCTGGAAACACTCGCAGCCTCAACCTAGCCACCAGTATCGGAATCGTCCTCTACGAAGCGGTCAGACAAAACAACTAACCCACAACCAAAACCTCAAACCAAAAAAACTCCTCGCCTAGTAAGAATTACCAGACTAATTTATAACTCAATTATGAAAATATACCGCCTCACTGCCATCGCCATCCTCTGCTCACTTCTACAGTCTTGTAATGCACCCATAGTCAACAAGGCACTCGGAGCCCCCGCAAGCATCATCAACAAAGTAGCTGGACCCATCATCGGACCACTACTAGGACGCTAATCCCGCATCACCTCTAGTAACCTCTCCCTCAGCTGTCTTGCTGCCTGCATAGACAGCTCAACCTGTCCTGAAGTAATTTGGTCGCTCACAGACTTGTGCGGATAAGCCAATGCAGGATGCTGAAGCACAGCTCCATCCTCGCGCCAAGAAAGCGCATCATTAACCGTAAAATCACCCCCTGCCCTGATGATCGTCACAGAATCCAGTTTCTCCTTCTTGCGTCGTAAATCCCTCTCATCCCCATCATAACCCATCGGAAGAAAAACAAACCTCAAAGTATGACCAAAATTCTTCTCACCCGCTACACTCTGAATAACAGCAGTCGGAATAGCAATCAAAGAAGATAAAGCCACCTGATTCAACTCATTCAGCTCCACTACCACCACCGTTAACCTCCCCTCATCATCTCCCTTTATATCATAATAACCTAAATTCCCCTCACCACTTAGCGTTGGAATTTTAGTAAGATAGTTATTTATACCCAAAGTACTAGAAATGTGCTGCAAATAATAATCCCCCCTCTTGCCCCGTGAAGCAAAAACCTTTTCCATATCATCCTGAAAACTCTCCTCGTTCAGCACCTGAGAGACCCTATATTGATCCAAATTAAACTTATCCGCCTCTCTTTTCCTAAAGTTAATATTACTAGCCACCACACCCACTGCCAAACCTATAGGAATAAGCATCAGTAGCCACATAAACTTCTTCGCGCTCTTAGAATCCGCCAGATCCTGCTTAGTATCATCTTCCATCTCTTTAAAATTACCCTATCGTAGAAATAACCTCTTTCGCAGCCCTCATATGACACCCAGGCTCACCCAGCTGAGACACAGCCTCAGCCATCTCCCTCTGCACCTTTTCCGTATGATCACCATCCTTTATAAACTTCTCCAAAGCCTCCTTTATATGCAATGGATCAGCATCACCCTGGATAAACTCATCCACCACCGTCTTCCCAGCCAGTATGTTTACTAAACCTATATGATCTATCTTGACCAGCACCTTACCCAGCAAATAAGTAGGCAAGGCTATCTTATAAACCAAACAATAAGGCAAACCATACCAAGCCGCCTCCAAAGTAGCCGTCCCACTCGCTATCACACCACATCGCGCCTTCTGCATCAACTTATGATTGCCACCATCCTCCCTACTCGTAATCTTAACATAATCTCCCCTCAACTTCGCCTTCCCCATCAGCTTATGCATCAACTCACCTAACTTCTCAGTAGCTGCAGGAGCCTCAAACCTCAAATTTTCATCCTCATTATGAAGCCTACGTGCAGCCTCCAGCATCACCGGAAACAACTTAGATATCTCTCGCTCCCTACTACCAGGAAACAAACCTATCAAATGAAGATCCCTCGCCACATCTATCTTATTCTCCTCTAATTCATCAACTATAGGATGACCCACAAACGTCGTAGACAAACCTGAATCCTCATACAAAGGCTTCTCAAAAGGCAATATACACAACATCTTATCCAAAACAGCAGCCATCTTAGGAATCCTGCCCTTATTCCACGCCCATACCTGTGGACTCACATAATAAATGATCTTAATACCAGGCAGCGCCTCCCTCACTGCCCTAGCCATCCTAAGATTGTAACCAGGATAATCAATAAGCACCAATGCATCAGGCCTTATCTCCCTCAACTCTGCTAGCATCGAACGAAACTGCTTCTTAAACCAAGCATAATGCTTCAACACCTCAACCAGCCCCATCACCGCAGACTTCTCCACCCAGTCCCGCACTGACTCCCCCCCAGCTTCCCGCATCGCAGGGCCTCCAGCTCCGTAAAAGCTTACCCCTCCCTGACCAAGCTCAGACTCAATGGCGTGCATGAGCTCAGCTCCATGGGTATCCCCACTGACTTCGCCCGAGATCAGATAGATCTTCTTAGCACTCATTAATTTGATTTAAAGCATTTCTTCTAAAAGCTCAACGCAATTATTCCTATAATAAGATAAGCTACACCCACTACTTGTCAGTTTTCTCATCCTTACCACCCTCTGCATCCTTTGTAAGAACACTCGCAATAGCACTTTTATCATACTTCACAAAATTCCCCTCAGATATCCTCAATGACACAGTCGTATCACTTATCGAATTAACAGTAGCATGCATACCTCCTATAGTAACAACATTGTCACCCTTCTTTAAATTAGCCTGACGCTCTCTTAGCGCCTTAGCACGCTTCTGCTGCGGACGTATCATCACCACCCACATGATGACAAAAAGTAATGCAAAAAATAAGATTTGCGGCAAAGGATTATTCGGACTATTCGCTATGATTTCAAATGTGTTCATTGTTTATTCTTGGTTGTATCGTTTTATAAATTCAGTCTTAAAACTCGCAAAAGTACCATTATCAATAGCCTCTCTCGCTCGCTCCATCAGACCCAGATAGAAATGCAGATTATGAAAAGAAAGCAACCTCAAAGCTAACATTTCCTTCGCCCTCCACAAATGACGTATGTAACTCCTAGAAAATCGCGCCACACTCGGATGCGTCGTCTCAGTCAACGGCCGCTTATCCATCTCAAACTCCTTATTCTTTATATGAATAGGCCCATCATCCGTGTAAGCCAAACCATGCCGCGCAACCCGAGTCGGCATCACACAGTCAAACATATCCACCCCTCGGGCTATCATCTCCAGCATCTGAGGCGGCGTCCCCAGCCCCATCGCATACCTAGGCTTGTCCTCTGGCAAAAACGGCACCGCATTCTCTATTGCTCGTATCATCTCATACTCAGGCTCACCTACAGAAATCCCACCCACAGCATAACCATCAAATCCTAACTCCACCAACTCGCGCGCCGACTGCTCACGAAAATCAGCATAAATACTCCCCTGCACAATCCCAAAATGCATCTGCCTCCCCTCTCCAGATCTAGGCTCATGCTCTGCCACCCACTCCCTACAACGCCTCGCCCAACGAGTCGTCAACGCCAATGATTCCAACGCATACTTCTCATCGCACGGATAAGGAGGACACTCATCAAACAACATCGCTATATCACTTCCCAACACAGACTGTATCTCCATACTCACCTCAGGGGACAACATCATCTTAGAGCCATCCAAATGATTCTGAAAACTCACACCCTCCTCACTTATCTTCCTTAACTTCGCCAGAGACCAAACCTGAAAACCACCAGAATCCGTCAAAATCGGCATATCCCAATCAATAAAATCATGTAACCCACCAAACTCCCTCATAACATCCAGACCTGGCCTCAAATTCAAATGATACGTATTCCCCAATATTATCTGAGACCCTAATGATACCAAATCATCAGGATGCAACGTCTTAACAGAACCCTGCGTACCCACAGGCATAAAAATAGGAGTCTCCACCACCCCATGCGCTGTCGTCAACCTCCCGCGCCGCGCCTTACTCTCAGTATCAGTTTTCAATAGTTCAAACACAACGCCTCATTACACCCTCCAGATTGCCATGAAAAGACACATTTGCAAAATCATCACCATTTCATGTAATTTTTACTTCCTCTGCTCCCTCAGTCACTCTACCATCCCCACAACTTACTTACTAATATGCCTAGAATTATCATCACGGAGCCAGGAAAAACGCCCCAGCCATACCGCCTTAAAATCGACCGCATCGTCTCAAAAATCGGTCGAGGCAGTGATAACGACATAGTCATCACTACCGCCTCAGCATCCACATACCACTGTAAAATCAAACGCGTAGAAGGTGGATTCATCCTAGCCGACAACAATTCCACTAACGGAATCAAATTCAAAGACACAAAATACTCCATCATCGACCTCGAAGATGGCGTCACCGTCCAAATCGGCGATGACATCGACATAGAGTTCACTCTAAGCGACGAAGAAAAAGAAATCCTCGAACAAGAAGATTTCGAACCGCATCAAAAAAAAGCCCCCTCAGAACAAAAAAAGAAAACTAAAAGTAAAATAAAAGAAGAGGAAGAGGAGGAATACGAAGAAGAGGAATACGAAGAAGAGGAAGAAGAGGAAGAAGAGGAAGAAGAGGAAGAAGAGGAGGAAGAGGAAGAGGAAGAGGAAAGCGTCAGCGCAGTAAAACTCAAACTCAACAACTCTAAGCCCAAAAAGAAAACAGCGCGTAAAGGCGCACGAAAAAAAGCTAAAAAAGCAGCCAAAAAGGCCAAGCCTAAATTCAACACCGGCTCATCCAAGCCAATGGCAGGGTCATCTATCGGAGGCGCCGGAGCTCTCGGAACTCCTCCAGTCGCATTCAAATCATCAAGCTCCAACTTCAACTTAGTGCTCTTCCTCATACTCGCTGCACTCTTCTTTACTGGAGGACTAGCTGTCAGACACTATCAAGACCACGACAGCTTCATATTCTCAAAATAATTCAAAGCCCCACCAGTCTGCTGAGCGCTCTTCGTATACCTTTAGCCTTATGAAGAGTCTCATCATACTCAGCCGCAGCACATGAATCAGAAACTATACCAGCTCCCACACTATAGTTAAGAACATCACCCTCCCTTACCAAGGTTCTAATAACTATGTTAAACTGACTCGCTCCATTAAACCCCACATAACCAAGAGCCCCAGTATACAATCCACGCTCACCACCCTCCAACTCATCTATAATCTCCATCGCGCGTAACTTAGGCGCACCCGTGATGCTCCCCCCAGGAAAACACTCCCCCACTGCACTAAAATGGTCCACCCCATCACGTAACCTACCACTGACCCGTGAAACCAAATGGTAAACATGTGCCAACCTCTCCAACTGAAGCATCTCATCCACACGCACACTCCCATACTCACAAATCTTACCCAAATCATTCCTCTCCAAATCAGTAATCATCACCAACTCCGAACGCTCCTTCTCAGAACCTAATAACTCCATAGCAGACGCATCATCCTCCTTCACACCCTCATACCTTGGCCGCGTCCCCTTAATCGGCCTAGTCTCAATCACTCTGCCTCGCATCTTCAAAAATACCTCCGGTGAGGAAGACAAAACCTCCCTACCGCATAAATTCATATAAGCCGCCATCGGTGCAGGAGCCTCCTCTCTCAGCACACTATACAAAGAAAATAAAGAACCACCAGACACACTCGCACTATAACGCTGAGTCAGATTCACCTGATAAATATCACCTGCCCTTATATACTCCTGCACCCTCATCACACCCGTAATATACTCATCTCGTGAAGTATGCGCCTTAAACTCCCCAAGCTCAAAGCCACCAACATCACAAGCTCTCAAGCGGCCAGATAAATCCCCCACCTCATACCACTGACAAGCGCCATGATCATAAATCAAAGCACTATCATAAATCCCAAAACAAAAATCACCACCATAACCAATCCAACCAAACGCTCCTCCATTCGGCATCGGTGAGCCATCCTCAACCATAAAGCCAGACATAACCTCCCTCAACTCCCCAAAATCACACCCCACACCCTCAATAACCTGAACCGGATCAGCACATATTATCGACAAAGCACACTCATCACCACTCGGTAAATTACCAGAACTATCCAAAAATATCATCCCATCAAGATAAGATAAACCACGCGCCACATCCACAGGCTCAAGATCCAGATCAATCTCCCTTCTAACTAAAACATTCATCTCCCAAATTAAATCAATACTCTAAAACCTCTCAGGATTCTGCTCCCTATCATAATCTATCCTATCCGCCAGATTTCGAGCCTTCACCCTATGATCCCTCTTCGCCCTTCGCTCCACTAGCACCTGCCGCTTCTTCTGCCGCTTCTTCAAATCATTAATCTCCTCCTCTAACTTCAAAAAACCCTCATACCTATACACATCCAAACTCCCATCCTCCACTCCTGAGCGGATCGCACACCCCTTATCCGCACCATGCTTACAATCATGAAACTTACATCGCCCAGCTATCTCCTCAATATCAGAAAAACTCTCCCTCAAAGTAGTCTCATCCGTCCACATCTGAACCTCACGTATCCCAGGATTATCTATCAGAATCCCTCCCCCATCCAGCACCATAAGCTCACGTGCCGTAGTAGTGTGCCTCCCCTTACCAGTCACCTCATTCACATCACTCGTCCACTGCCACTCCTCACCTAACAACTGATTAACCAAAGTCGACTTACCCACACCACTAGAACCTACCAGCGTGATACTAACCCCCTTCTCCAAATAATTCTTTAGCACCCCAAGCCCCTCATTCCTCAGCGCACTAGTCACATAGACATCAGCCCTTTCACTCAACTCAGCTATCTCAGCCCTAGCCTCCTCATTCACATCATCCGGAAAAAGATCACTCTTATTCACCAAAACCACAGCCTTCGCGCAACTCCTCTCTATCAACATAAAATAACGCTCCATCCTCCTCAAATTAAAATCCGCACCAGCATCAGTCACCACCACTACTACACTCACATTAGCCGCCATAACCTGCTCTTCACTACTCTTCCCAGGTAACTTCCTTGAAAAACAAGTCTGCCTAGAAAGCCTATAACGAATCACCGACTCCCCTCCATCAGCCCCCACATCCAGCGCCACCCAGTCACCCACAGCAGGCAATGCCGCATCACACTCCGCATCATGATACACCTTACCACTCATAATCACCTCTAACTCCTCGCCGCCCTCTAACAAAGCACCATACGTTATCTTATTATCACGTATCAATCTAGCAGGAACCCACCCCTTCGCCCTAAAAGGCTTAAACTCCGCCGCAAAATCCACATTCCAACCTAAATCTTCTAACTTCATCAATGCAGACAATAACCTACTCAGCCGAAAAAACAATAGATTCCACAACTTCCATCAACTTACCCCTCTGCAACTTACCCATCTCATTCACCGGAAACACATCCACCACTACCGCATCCTCTAAACGCCGCAAACCACCCCAACATAAACCCCCTACCTCACCAGCCATCCTCGCATCACTCACCACAGGATACAACCTCACTCCACGCCTCTCATCAGCCAAAGGAACCACATAAACCACACCACCCACAACTACAGCCAGCTCAGCCTCTAACACCCCTAAATCCACCAGCTCACCTAAAATCTTTACCATCATATCACCCCTCCCAATAAAACTTAACCAAGTAACTCCTCCGCACACCTCCAAACCCACCTTATCACTCGTCCTATACCACCCCTCAACCTTAGGATCAACAAACTCAAACCCTCCATCAACCTCACACAAATACCCCTCAAACAAACAATCACCCCTCACCTCTAAATACCCCTCATCGCTCAACCTCAAATCCCAACCACCCATCACAGGCATAGCCCCCGCTCCCCCACCATCAGCAGCTAAAACACAAGTCGCTATCTGCGATCCAGTCTCAGTCATCCCATAACTCTCCCTAATAGGCCAGCCTAACTCCAAAGCCCTAGCCCTTACATCACCAGGCAAGCCCCCACCACCTACCACTACCAACCTCAGACATGCAGGACTAATCAAACCCTCATCCACCAAATCCACCACCTGTGTCGGAACCATAGAAATAACACTCACCCCACCTCGCTCTATAAATCCCAAACACCCACTAGCAGACCACTTCCCAGAATACCTCACCAGCCCAGCACCACCCACCAAAGCTCGCAGAACAACTCCAAGCCCCCCCACATGACACAAAGGCAAAACCAAACCAAATACATCATCACCACTAATACACAAATGCCCATTCACACGCCGTGCATGCTCTAACAAACCCTCCTTAGATAAAACCACCCACTTTGCTGAACCACTACTTCCAGATGTCTTAACAAACAAACAAGCCGGTAACCCAGCTACCAAACCAACATCAGTAACCCTAACCAAATCAATCGAACCTTTAACCCCACCACACAGCCAATAAGAATACCCATCAGCCAATCGAGATGATATTAAATCACTATCCATATTATTTTCTACCCTCATAAAAGCACAATTAATGAATAATGCCGCTGAGCCCAAGAGCTCAGCGGCATTATTTAATTATGATAAATGGTAACACTTGATTGAAGAAGCCGCGTTTACCTAAACAAGAAACTCACTTTTCAAGTAACTCGTATCCCCTACTCTCAATATACAAGATTCACGAACACCAACTTCTAATCTTACCAAAAATTATTTGCCCCAAACATTTTTTTCCTTCAAAGTAATCTGATCATTAGGATAAACCTTCTCTACCATATGCTGGGGATTCTTCATGTTATATTTATAGACTTTACCATTGCGCAGTAACTCTACTCTGTTCTGTGCCGCGAAAGTAGTAGGCCCCGCCTGAGATACAACATCAATGATTCTCAGCCCAGGCCTATAAGGCTGCGGCCCAGGCCTTCCAACCTGTCCAGATACAGTCAGAAACTTCTGGATAGCTTCAGCCACTTGCTTTTTCTGCTTAGCATCAGCAGCTATCTTCTTTCGCTCCACCTCATTCAAACTCTGAACAGAAATATTAGGATCAGTATAAATCTCTGCTTTCTTATACGCTACCTCTATCTTTCTTGCTACTGCTGCCGGCGTTAACCCCACAGCTGTTATCGGAGTCGTTGACAAGTATGGAAGATGCAGCTTTCCTGATTTATCTACCTCATACTGACCATTGATCTGACCCTGCTCTTCCTTAGGCACTCCCTTGATCATTACCACAAGCCTGTCTCCTTTCGTAACCTTGGCATACCCTATTGATGCCATCATTAGCGTTATTAATAGTATTAGTTTCATATGTTATATTAGTTTCTATTTATAGTTCATGATCAGAATGACGTCTAATAGAGATCATTCCCATCGTTCGAGTTCTGAGTAACCGCCCCCGGCGCACTCTCCATAGCATTAGCTGATGTTTTCTCTCTATCCATCTCTGAGGGAGCATAATAAGTGTAGTAACTCGTGTAATACTGATACTGACTATCACTCCTCACATCCACATTGTTAAGTACTACACCCAAAACTGTACCACCCACATTCTCTACAGCCTGCTTAACCCTAACCAGCATGTTTCGTGGTAATTTCCGGTGCTGAACTACGATCATCGTTAAATCCACCTCAGATGCCAATACAGACGCATCACTAACTCCAAGAATCGGAGGCGAATCAATAAGAACAAGATCAAAGCGTTGCTTAACATCCTGAACCATCTCAGACATCCTTCGTGAGTTCAAAATACCAGCAGCATCCGCAGGTAATATACCAGAGGGCATGAAGAACAAATTATCAACTGGCGTCTGAAGTATCACATCCTCAAGCATCAAATCAGTCGTCAGATAATTAGTAAGTCCAACAGTATTATTAATCTCAAAGAAAGTATGCAAGCGAGGACGCCTCAAGTCAGCATCTATCATCAGCGTAGAATATCCACCCTGTGCACATATATAAGAAAGATTCACCAGCGTAGTTGACTTCCCTTCTCCAGCTCCTCCAGAAACCACCGTTATTGCATTATCATCAGGATTCTTTCTATTAAACTCAATATTGGTTCTCAATATCCGATAAGCCTCAGCATCAGGGCTAGCTCCAGACTGCTGATGTAATACTCCTACATCCCTCGGAACTACCGCTAATACAGGAACCTGCAAATACCTCTCAACATCCTCAAGAGACTTTACAGACGTATCCATAAACTCCAAAGCAAACGCGATGCCCACACCAAAAATCAAACCAGCAAAAGCTCCTAAGCCCATATTTAATGTCCAGTTAGGTGATACATACTCCTTCACATCAGGAGTCTTCGCTCTCTCGTGGAACTCAAGTGGCTCCCTCTCTAAATCTTCACCTATAGCCTCAGTAAATTCAGCTTGTTTAATAGCGTCCAAAATAGCTACCTCCCTCTCGTAGTCCACACGCACCTTACCGAACTTAGTCTTCTCTTCAGCACTCACCATCAAGTCACCTTTCTCATTCAAGGTATCTAATCTCAACTTCTCAACATTCTTATTAAAAATTTTAAGATCTTCAGCTAATTTATTCCTCACATTTACTACTGTATTTGAGAGGCGCTCATTAGTTTCCTTTATACTAACTTCCAAGCCAATAATACTTCTGTGCTTTGGTCCTATTCCACTAGTTAAAGCTGTCGCTTTAAGCTGCTTATATCCATTTAACTGATCATGGTCAGCCTTAACAGCCGCTGCTTCAGGTCTACCTGATGCTATCAAAGTAACTATCAATGCATGATCATCAAGACCACTCAATGAATTTACAAATGACTCCAGCTGATCTTTGGCTCTTTTTGCATCTTCAAAAGCAGTACTAGCTCTATTAGACTCATTGGCGTCAGCATCTCTACCAGCATAAAACTTCCCATCCTTTCCATGATAAGGTATTTTTAAACGCTTTGACAAGCTGTACAAACGGCTTCTATGATCCTCTACCTTGTCTTCTTGCACCCTTCTCTTCCCCTTAAAGATATTGATCATCTCTAGCCTTCTTTTATTGAGCGTATCTGTCCTGCGCTGCCCGTATGACTTCGCCACTTGTTCAGCTATTGGCCTAACATCTTCCCTGTCACGGTGCTCCACTGAAATTTCAATAAGATCTGTTCCTCTCTCTTGTTTAGTCTTAACAATACTAGCTAACATTGCCAAAGCATCCTTATCACTCATATTCCACCTACGAGATAACTTTAGCTGCTCATTTACCCTCTTCAGCGTCTCCTCAGACTTGATGATAGAAAATTGTGTACTGAAAAACTGTCTCGTCATCATCATTTGAGCATTATCACCCACTTGCAGTGCAGACGTCTTCTGACCATCAGGATTTATCTGTATGACAACCTTACTCTCATACATTTTCGGCATCACATAAGTAATCACTGCCGCTGTCAAAAGAACCAAAAGAAATGTTAGGATAATTATCCCATACCTATTCTTAACCACCTGCCAGTAATCAATCGCATGCAGATTGGCTTCGCTAGCATTAATATTATTATTCGTTTGCATTATATTTATTTATTATACCCTCAGGGACTTCACTTATGTCTATTCCAGTCAGAAAAAAACCTTCACTATGCATAGACACAGTGAAGGCTGAAATGTTCAGATAATTCTATATTTTTTTAGAATGTGTAATTAACACCAACTTCGTAACGATTACGGTCATACTCCCTATTAGGAATAACAGTAGCCTCTGATGTTGTATGGTTAGCTGAAGCCCTTAGTGATAGAGCATCATTTATGCGGTAAGTGAGACCCGCGTAAACGTTGAATAAATCCCAGTCACCATCTCCTACAGTGCTAACTGTATGGTCTTTATACTCAGCCATAGTGTAATTACCACCTACAGTAAGCGTAAGCTGAGATGACAATGAGTAGTCAAGAGCTGCTCCAATACGGAGAGCTGTCTTATCCTCATATCTTCCTCCAAAGAACACAGTATCTGTGTCTTCCTGTGAGTAACGTGCAAAAACACGTGTCTTCAACTGGCTGTTGACTCTTGAGATAAAGTTAATCTGACCAAATGCAGAACCAGCATCTCCAATCTGTGCTCCAACTTGTGCTGTAACTGAAGAACTATCAGTTAATCTGTGCTCAATACCAACACTACCTGTCAACCTATCAGTATCACCAAAGTCATAGTCTGACATTGAGTAACGTGCTGTCGCAGTAAGTGTAGTCTGTGGGCTTAAAGTATAACGAAACTGATTGTAAATAGAGAAACTATTCACGTCACGTGCACTGTTGTCATATGAAGCCATTGAGTAAGTAAAACCAGTATAAGTAGCTAGACGATCTGTCCAACGGTAACCGATAGCATTATCAGTAGACAAATAGACATACTCTTCTACTTCACGTGAAGTAATTGGCCCATAAAAGTTACCGAGATCAACTCCATAGTTTACAAAGTTACGGCTTACAAAACGAGTCCTGTCATTAATTCTGTGATTAAGGTTGAACGAGAGACGACCATTATAAATCATGTCATTTGTTACTCCATCATCAAGATAGTTAGTAGCTCCAACTACTGCATTGATATCCCAAGAAGTCTGTGGACCACGAACAATGAGGTTCGCTCCTAATGTACCTTTGATGTAAGTTGAGCTAGTCTCAGCTCCTGATGAAGTAGGGCTTACGTTATCATCATGACCAAATGACACTCCTGCTGTAAAACGTAGTGGAGACGCATCGTCCTCAACCGCGTTTGGAGTCACATCGAACAAACCTTGTGCACTAGCTACTCCTGAAAGTAGTGTTGCAACAGCTGTATATTTAATTAGCTTCATAATTATTTAGTATATGTATTACTTATCGTTAAGTGATGATTAAGGCTGTGAGTAAGGATTACTTGGAGTAGTCAATACCGCTGGTGGAAGTGCTATCTGAACAGGGCTGAAGTTACCAGCTGCATCAAGACCTACAAAATCAAGTGGCTCATAGGAGTTCGGTCTGTTAGTAATTCCAGATGGCTTACCACCTTGACCCTGTCCATTACCTCCTTTAGCTGAATAGCCACCACCCTTTGCAGAGTAACCTCCCTTAGCAGAATAACCTGCTCCGCTTCCCTTAGAATATTTCGCTGACACCTCCATAACTTCCGCATGCGCATCAGGTGCTACAGCAAGAGCACAAGTTGTTATGAGTGACACTCTCTTTGGAGCTGCTACGATAGCCTGCTCAACAATCTGAGCTACTAACTTCTTGTCAGCTTCAGTAATTACGATTGCAGCCTTAACTATCTCACATGCGCAAGCCTCATTAGCTGCGATCTGCTGTGAAACAATTGTAAGAACGTGCTTTGGCTTTGCAGCTATCTCTTTAGCCGCTTGCTTTGAGACCGCATAGCAGTCAGCCGCGCTAGCCACAGGGGCAGCAACAGCAAGGAGGGCACCTACAAGTGCGAATTTTAGTGTATTTTTCATAATATTATTTTGGGGTGGACTTTAGTTATTGCCTCTCTCGAAGCACTAGCTGCAGCCTTGTTTAACTCATACCATCATGAACTTCCAGAAAGTCTCAGGATGATTTAAACTGCAGCTACAACCGACATTATTCAGATAAGATGTCATTAGGCAACTATTTTTTATCTGTTTTCCTTATTAATTTAATAAGCTTCTTTGAAATAATATGTATATTTAGTCACCTAACCCTCTCACAACTAAAGACCTGTAGGATGATCCACGAAGTATTTACATAGTGAATATCTTTCCGCCAATTTTTCAGCAACTCTCCTCACACCAAAAATCTCAGTAGCGTAATGCCCCCCATAAATAATATTAACCCCCAATTCCTCCGCTAACGGATAACTCCAATGCGGCCCCTCACCAGTTATAAATGTATCCACCCCAGCATCAGCCATCGCCTGTACCTCTGACCCAGCCCCCCCTGTTATCACACCCACCACTCCTACACCCTCCACTCCCCTACCCCTACATACATGCACACCACCACCCACTGCCCACTCAACTCGTATCAACAAATCATCTAATGACAAATCCAACTCCCCCTTCAAGCCAAGCAACTCCCCCTTCCAAGAATGAAAAGCCTCATAGTCATTCAGCCCCACCTCCCTACATAGTAGCGCATTATTACCCCACTCCCCATGAATATCCAAAGGAATATGCGCACTATATACAGCCATGTTCGCATCCATCGCCAACTTCAATTTCTCATACTGACTCCCCACCACCCTCTGCGCTCCATGCCAATACATCCCATGATGCACTACCAATAAATCCGCACCCGCAGCTACCGCCTTCTTAAAAACTGGCAATGAAGCATCAACTGCCGCTGCCACTTTACTCACCGCCCCATCATTCTCCAACTGCAGCCCATTCATCGCCCCAGCATAATCAGCTATTTCCGCAATACGTAACTCCTTATCCAAATATCCAACTATCTCTTTCAATTCTGTCATAATGATACTCCTCTTTCTAACAACTCCTTCAAATCCTCCGCAAGCTCAATTCGCCAATCATACCGCACACCCCCAGTCACAAGCCCCATCCCACTGGCATGTAACGCATGCCTCGGCAACAATAACTCATCCATCATCCCTTCATCCAACACACCACTTTCAATAAATCTCAAATAAAACGCCTCATCCACTCCATAAATCTTATCACCCACTATCGCATGCCCAACATGTGAAGCATGCACTCGTATCTGATGCATTCGCCCAGTCTCAGGCTCCACCCTTAATAAGCTCAACTTCCTCCCCATCACTTCCACCCTCTCTATAACCCTCATCCTAGTCACCGAAACTCTCCCCCCATCATGCACCATCTGCTTCACATAAATCCTACTCTCCTTAACCTCCCCTTGCCTTAAAATAGGTGCATCCACCATGATCTCTTCCCACTCCGGCCAACCATAAACCAACGCATCATAAAACTTCTTCACCTCTCGCCTCTCCATCGCACGCCCCAGCTCCCTCGCCACACTCTTACTCGTAGCTAACAAAACTATCCCACTAGTCTCCCGGTCCAACCTATTAATCATACTAAGCCTCGCCCCATTAACCAAATCATAACACAACAACCGCTCAACACCACCCAGCAAAGTCGGCTCATCATTCCTCCCGTTTGCCGGATGAACAATCAACGGCGCCCCCTTATTTACAACCATCCAGCCCTCACCCTCATCCACAATAGAAAATTCCTCATCCACCATAATCACCCCACCACCAACACCCCTACCCATATACCGTCACCACTATCTCCCTATGATGAACCGCACACCTATGCTCAAACAAAAACAAACCCTGCCAAACACCCAACATCAAACCCCCATCACAAAATGGCACCGTCTCACTACTCCGAGTCAACGCCATCCTCACATGCGATGGCATATCATCAGCACCCTCATAAGTATGACGAAAATACGGCAAATCCTCAGGAACCAACCTATCAAAATAAGCCTCCAGATCTTCACAAGCAGTCGGATCCGCATTCTCCATCAAAACCAAACTCGAACTCGTATGCCGATTAAAAACACTCACCAAGCCCCTCTCAAAACTACTCTCAGCCAACACACCCTCAACCTCAGCAGTCAGCTCATACAAGCCCTTGCCACGTGTCGTAAAATGAATCGTCTTCATGAAAATCATTACTCCCTAACTATTTAATCAGCCAACCTTTGTCCAACCAAATCATCATTTACTTCAGACAAACTAACCAAAATCCCCTACCCACAAGCCCCACAGCCCCTCACAAGCCAAACCCAACCCCACCCTTTCCCCATCATAAGAAAAAAGAACATTTAAAGCTTGTTACACCCTCACTTCAATTAATATATTTTAGAGTTATACCAAATAAGAATAGCTATTCTTAACATTTAATGCTACAATCTACAACGTTATGGCAATTACGAAAAGAACACGTTTCTCACGTCGCGTCCCAGATCATGTGACTGATGAGATCGTTCACGTATTAGGAGACGACGACAGCTTCTTCGGTTTCAATGACCTATTCGAACTCGTTTTCGATAGACTCAAAGAACGCAACGCAGTAAGCGGCGGTGAAGAAATGCTTCGTCTCAGAGCATATGAGAAACTACAAAACCTCGTCACTCGTGGCATGGTTGAAAAGCAAGGCAAAGAATACAAAGGCCTAGCCAGACTTCCAGAAGCTCACAGCACATTCGAGGAAGAATAAACATATTCCGCATTTTTATGCTGGATATCATATACCACAAACCTTAAACCTTAGCCCGTGCCGCACAAAGTAGCACGGGCTAAATGTTTCAATTAAACCACCAAAACCATGCTAGAACAATATCTACCCATAGTCTTCCAGACCCTCATCGCCATCGGGTTCGCCGCCACAGCTCTCGGCCTCAGCGTCCTCCTAGGTAAAAAAGGACGCACTGGAGGAGCAAAAGACACAGTCTACGAATGCGGAATGCTACCAGTCGGCGACGGCTCACCACGCTTCTCCGTTAAATTCTACCTAGTCGCCATGCTATTCGTACTATTCGACATCGAAGTCGTATTCATGTACCCATGGGCTGTCCAATTCAAAGAACTCATCGCTGTAAACGCCAACGCACTCTGGTCCATGTTCGGCTTCGTCGGCATCCTCACAGTCGCATACGTATACGCACTCAGAAAAGGCGCGCTCAGCTGGAATAACTAAGCCACATCCACTCCACAAAAACCATTTTCCAGCCGTCAGCTAATCCTGGCGGCTTTTTTATAATACCCAATTCACCTACATCACTGGATTTTTAAAATTCATAGCATAAGTTACCACAACACTTCAGTTTCCTCAGCCACCAAAAACCTGAACCATCTACTCAAATGAAATCCACCAAGCTCCTCATCATAATCACATCAGCCACCCTTCTCAGCCTCCTATCCCGCGCAGCAGAAATCAAACCCGCCAAAACTGCAGAACAACTCATCGAGAACATATTCACCTCCAAAAAAACAACCCGCCCACTCACCAACTTCAAACTCAACCTCAACTACACAGCAGAAAAAACAACCGCCCTCAAAATAGGCAGCCAATACCAACAAGTCCTACCAGCGGGTAAACACCAACTTAACATTAAGTTCCAACAGATCGGCTCCGCACCAGCTATCCTCTCAGTCACTCAAGACGGCGAAAAACTCATCAATAACAAAGCCATCTCACCAAACGGCCCATCAAAACATCTCTTCATCGCCAAACCTAATCAATTCCCTCTCCAAAACGACTTCACCATCTTCACCAAATTCTCCTCCACTGAAGATAACTCCATCTTCATGCGCACCGACACATCAGGCAAATGGAAACCAAACTCAAAAACACTCGCCATCGATAACGGAAAACTCATATACGACGTCGGCTGGGTAGGCGCCATCAGATCAGAACACAACGTCACCGACGGCAAAGAACACATCGCCGTCGTCCGCTCAAAAGCAGGCACAATCGAACTCCACCTCGACGGCAAACTCATCGGAAAAGACCAAAACCTCGCAGTCAATGACACCAAAGGACACCTATTCCAAATCGGACACGGAACAGACTTCATCAAAACTCTATCCAACGGCTACGTCTCAGAACTCCGCTACTGGAAACGAAGCATCTCAGACAAAGAACTCAAAGACCTCGGCGCAGGAAAACCAGAAAAAACCAACACCCCAGACCAAGTCTGGTCACTCAAACAAAACAATACCAACAACACCCCAAACTGGATCCCAGGAGAAAAAGTTACCCTCTCAATCCCAAATACCGGCATCACCATCCACTCAGCCACCATCCAACCTCTCGACATCACAAACCACGCCAAAATAATCAGAACTCTAAACGCCGCCTCACTAGCAAAAGGCAAACAAATCTACAACTCACTCTGCATCACATGCCACGGCGACCTCAAAAAAGAAGGCAGCCTACCAACCGCAATCCGCTTCCACAAAGGAACATTCAAAAACGGCAGTGACCCATACAGAATGTTCAAAACACTCGAAAAAGGATACGGAATGATGGTCGCCCAAACCCAATACAACCCCGAAGAAAAATACGCCGTCATCCAATACATCCGCGAAACATTCCTCAAACAACACAACCCCACACAATACACCAAAATCAACCCCTCATACCTTAACTCACTCCCATCCGCCATCCACACCAAAAAAATAGCCAAACCCACTAAAAAACCACGCAAAAAACCCTACCTCGAAATGGACTACGGCCCATACATGATGGGAACATTCCAAATCGACGAAAAAATCAGCAACACCGCTCAAAAAGGAATCATGATCCGCCTCGACCAAGGAACAGGCGGAGTCACAAAAGGAAACACATGGATCCTATACGACCACGACACCATGCGCATCGCAACAGCATACCAAGGAGACTTCGTAAACTGGAGAAGCATCGCATTCGATGGCTCACACGGAACCCACCTCTCCATCACAGGAAAACCCATCATCACTAACACCAACTCACCAGCTTGGAGAAACCCAGAAACCAAAGACTGGAAAGACCTCAGAGTCATCGGCCGTGACGGCAGAAGATACGGACCACTCCCTAAATCCTGGATCCACTACAAAGGACTCTACAAAAACGGCAACAACATCATCCTAAGCTACACCGTAGGAAAAACCCACATCAAAGAAAAAGCCAGCCTCATCAACAAAAACATAATCACACGCCAACTACAAATAGGACCCAGAGACCAAGAACTCGTCACCCTACTCGGCCCCACATCAGACAAAACAAACTTCGCCATCAAAAACCAAAAAAACGCCACCATCGTAACCAAAAACAACAACCACTACCTACACATACCAAAAGGCAAACACACCCTCAACATAACCATCGGATTCGCAAACACAAGCTCCACAGAAATCGCCGCAGCACTTCCAGAACCCACCAACCTAGAAAAACTATCCCATGGCGGCAAAGGACAACACACACAAATCATCACCACAAAAGGAACCCATGCCAAAAAACAAAACAACGAACCATTCCTCGTAGACGAACTACCACTACCCAATCGCGAATCCACTCCCGGTAACGTCTGGATGAGACTCGGCGGATTTGACTTCTTCCAAAACAACCCAGACCGAGCAGCCATCTGCACCTGGCAAGGAGACGTCTGGCTCGTCGACGGCATAGCAGGTAACCATCTAGAACTTAAATGGAAACGTATCGCCACAGGACTCTTCCAACCACTCGGACTCAAAATCGTCAAAAACAAAATCTACGTCACATGCAGAGACCAAATCGCAAAACTTCATGACCTCAACGGAGACGAAGAAATCGACTTCATCGAAAGCTTCAACAACGACCACCAAGTAACTGAACACTTCCACGAATTCGCCATGGGACTCCAAACGGACAAACAAGGAAACTTCTACTACACAAAATCAGCCAGACACGCAAAAGTCGCCGTCGTCCCCCAACACGGAACTCTACTCAAAGTCACAGCAGACGGGTCATCCACTGAAATCATCGCCGCCGGATTCCGCGCCGCTAACGGCGTCTGCATGAACCCAGACGGAACCTGGATCGTAACAGACCAAGAAGGACACTGGAACCCAAAAAACAGAATCAACTACGTCAAAAAAGGGGGCTTCTACGGTAACATGTACGGCTACCACAACATCACAGACCCATCAGACAGCGCCATGGAAAAACCACTCTGCTGGATCACCAACAACTTCGACAGATCACCAGCAGAACTACTCTGGGTCCCCAAAGACGCTGCATGGGGTAACCTCAACGGAACACTCCTTAACCTCAGCTACGGATACGGTAAAATCTACACAGTCCCACACGAGATCATAAACGGTCAAGCCCAAGGCGGAATGTGCGCACTCCCTATTCCAGACGCTCACACAGGACTTCACAGAGGCAGATTCCACCCAGTAAACAAACAACTCTACGCAGCCGGCATGTTCGCCTGGGCAGGAACTCAAAGACGTGACAGCGGATTCTACCGCATCCGCCACACAGGAGAACCAGCCAAAATGCCTACCACAGTCACTGCAAAAAAAGACACCTACACCATAGAATTCTCCGATGAAATCCCACCAAATACAACCTTCAAAGTAAGCGCCTGGGACCTAAAACGCACCAAAAACTACGGCTCTAAACACCACAACGAAAGAAAACTAACCATCACCAAAACAACCATAAAAAACAACACAGCCACACTAACCATACCCGGCCTCCCCATTACCCGCGGACTAGAAATACACTGCACATTCCCAGACAAATCCACACGCATCATTCACGCCACCATCAATACACTAAACTAACAACAAATCACACCCACCCACCAAAAAAACAAAAAGTCGCTACCAAAAAATAGCGGCTTTTTTAATCCACCACACACCCACACCACCACCCCACACTTAAAACAAAAAAACACTGTCACAAAAACATCTTCACCCAGCACACAATCTCATCCATACTACACACGTGAATACATCGAACATTGAAATCAACCCAGTCCGTGAAAACCTACGTCAAGAAGGCTTCGCACTCATCGACAAAACCATCACCTTCCTCATCGATTCACTCTCAGACGCTCTAACCTCACTCGGAGAAGACGAACTCATCCCCTTCCTACCCTGGAGAAATAACACCCCAGAATCCACTCCCCCAGAAGGAACACAACAACTCTACTCCATTGGATTCCAGCTCCTCAACATGGTCGAAGAACGCGTCTCAGCCGCCATCCGCCGCGAGCGAGAAAACGAACTCGGTGCAGCATCCATCAGAGGACTATGGGCTCGCTCACTACACGACATGAAAGAACTAGGCCTCAATGAAGACCAAATCCTAGACATCCTCAAAGACGTCAACGTAGAACCCGTACTCACAGCTCACCCCACAGAAGCAAAACGTGCCACAGTTCGTGAACGTCACCGCGCCATCTACGAAGAACTCGCCAGAAGCGAACACCCAAAATACACTGACCGTGAACGCCGCCGCATCAAAGCAAACATCTCAGCAGCCATGGAAACACTCTGGAGAACTGGAGAAATCCACATGACCCGCCCAGACCTCAAGCAAGAACTCCGTAACGCGCTATTCTACCTTCGTGAAATGTACCCCTCAGTCCTGAACAGACTAGACACACACTTCACAGAAGCATGGAGAGACGCAGGATTCTCCGTAGATAAACTCCGGAACTCAGGTAAATTACCCAAAGTCACCTTCGGAACATGGATCGGCGGTGACAGAGATGGACACCCACTTGTCACCCCAGATGTCACCCTAGACACACTTACAGACCTCCGCTACCACGCCATCGTACTACTACGTAAAGAACTCAAAAACGTCGCCTTCCACCTCACCATCTCTAAACAATTCCAAGAAATACCCACCGCCCTCACAGAACGCATCCACGAACTCTCTCACCAACTCCTTAACCCCTCATACGCCGCAGACATCCTACACCAAAACCGTGAAGAACCATGGAGACAATTCGTCTACCTCATTCGCGGAATGCTATTCGACACACAAAACAACCCAGGCCACGGATACCAAAGACCAGAAGAACTAGACGCAGACCTCGAACTACTCGAAAAAACGCTACTCACCACAGGATGCCTCCAACTCATCAAACTACACATCACACCACTAAGACATAAACTAGCCATCTTCGGCTTCCACCTCGCCACCATAGACATCCGCCAAAACTCAGAATACCATGACAAAGCAGTCTCCCAGCTACTCATCGCAGCAGCCATTCCAGACGGCCAAAACTTCAGCTCCTGGAGCGAAGAAAAACGCTGCCAGTTCCTCAACGCTGAACTACTATCATCCAGACCATTCCTGCATGACTCCATATCCGCAGGCCCAGAAGCAGACTCCGTCCTAGACACATACCGCATCATCGCTACACAAATAGAAAACTACGGCATGGGCGGCATCGGAGCATTCATCGTCTCCATGACTCGCTCAGTATCAGACCTACTCGTCGTCTACCTCCTACAACGAGAAGCAGGCATACTCATCCCTCTCGAAGGAGACGGAGGCCTCGCATCACCCATCGAAGTAGTACCACTCTACGAAACAAAAGGCGACCTAGACTCATCTCAAGACCTCCTAGCAGGATTCCTAGATCACCCCGTCACACAACGTAGCTACAAACTCCGCTACCCAGAAGGGAACCCATTCCAGCAAGTCATGCTCGGCTACTCAGACTCTAACAAAGACTGCGGCATCCTCTCCGCCCAATGGTCACTATACCGTGCTGAAAAAGCAATGGTAGACGCCGCCGCCTCGCGCGGTATCCGCCTATCATACTTCCACGGCAGAGGCGGAACCATCTCCAGAGGCGCAGGCCCCACACAATGGTTCATGGAAGCACTCCCCCACGGATCACTCAGCGGTCACTTCAGAATGACAGAACAAGGAGAAACCATCGCACAAAAATACGCTAACCTCTCAAACGCTACATTCAACATCGAACTACTCATCGCATCCGCTGCATCCACTGCAGCAAAACACAAATACGCCAAAGAAAAACAAGACCCCTGCATCCAGTTCATGCCCCTACTCTCTGAAAAATCAGAAGCCGCATACCAAAAACTACTCAAAACAGAAGGATTCATCCCCTTCTACCGTGAAGCCACCATCATCGATGCACTAGAAAACTCCCGCATCGGATCTCGCCCATCACGCCGTACCGGTAAAAAAGAATTCTCACTAGATGACCTCCGCGCCATCCCATGGGTATTCTCATGGACTCAAGCTCGCTTCTACCTCACAGGATGGTTCGGTGTCGGATCAGCCCTAAACCACATCAAACAAGACAACCCAAAAGACTACCAAGCACTCAAAGAAGGACTCAAAAAATCCACCTTCCTTCAATACGCACTCACTAACGTAGAAACCAACCTCGCCAGCGCAAACCGTGAACTCATGATAACATACAGCGAACTCTGCACTAACTCCACACTAAAAGAACGCTTCATGAACATCATCCTACATGAATTCGACCTCACTAAAACACTACTCAGTGACATCTTCAACGGAGAATTCGACCAGCGCAGACCAAGAATGAGCAAAACACTCGCCATCCGCGAAGAACCACTAAAAGTCCTCCACCACCAACAAGTCCAACTCATCAAACAATGGCGCACACTCAAAGCAAATGGACATGAAGAACAAGCAGAAGAACTATTCCCCAAAATACTCCTCAGCATCAACGCCATCTCATCAGGCCTCAGAACAACAGGCTAATACATCATCGAGAAAGATCCTCTTGATACATCACCTTCACCCCAGCATTACGTAACAACTCCACACCAAAAAAATAATCATCAAGATGGACCCCCATCAGCGTAAAACCCTCCGGATGGGTTAGCAAACTATAAGTGAAATCCACATTCGTCTCCCCAGCCATCAAAATATCCAAACACCTCTCCAAATCAGCACTACCCTCACGTAAAGCCACAACAACCAAATGACAACTAGTATGAGGAATCCCCTTCTCTAAAAATAACTGCCCCACTAACTCAGGATCAGTCACTATCAACCTAACAATTGCCGCATCCTTAGCATCCTGCATACACAGCCCTATCACATCCTCCCCACACTGCCTCACCAGACGCATAAGTGAAGCCAAGGCTCCCACCCTATTCTGTAACAACACAGAAAACTGCTTAACAGGCTCACCCTCTTTCTTAATAATCACATCTCCCATACTCTCCAGTCATTAACTTTAAACTAACGCTTCACACCCATCAGAGGTAACAAAGTCAACTCACCACTTGCCAGATTCTCAATAATCACCTCCTTATTATTCACATCCATCACCCTATAAGCCACACCCCCTAAATCATAAAACTCATCATTTCGCTCCACCACCAAATGCTCTCCCGTCTTATTTATCCTAAGAACCGCCACAGCCTCAGCCGCCTGTGACTCATATCCCGCATACAGCTCCCTAAGCTTACCTGTCTTCTCATCCTCTATCATCAAAGTTACCAGCTCCTTATCCTCTCCCGCTGTCAGCTTATTATTCACTATCTTCTTTTTAATAGTCTTCACTCGTAACCCAGTAACCCCTATCGAACTTCCCGCCCTCACCACCGGACTTACCTCCTCCTGCTCCATACCACCCCTTAAATCATATACCTCTACCCTACCCGCATCATCAGCCTTAACCTTGATCGGAAGAGACTTCTCCTGATACGCTGCCATCATCATCTTCGACTCCACAGCCATACTATCAGCCAAAGCCAGCGCCAACTTCTTACCCTTAATCCGCGCAACAGACACCCTAGTAACTCCAGCATCACTATCTACTATCACCCCACCCTCTCCACTAACAGAATTACTCACACCACCACTCGCCGCATTATTAACCTGAACACCCACACCGCCAGCAACCGGCTCAGATCGATCCATCGCTTTCTGAACCAGCTTCTCTAACTCCTCCTCACTCCACTCCAAGGCCAGAGCATCCTCTTTCCCACTCGCCTCAAAAGCTGCCAAAATATCCAAAACAACCTCATCACCCTCAGCATAATCCCTCGCCAACTTACCCTCATCAGAGACAGCATACATATTAGCTCCCTCCTTAAGCAGAGCCTTCACAGAATCCCCATTACCCTTCTTAGCAGCTATCATCAAACTCGTCTCACCCTGATTCCTCGCATAAACAGATGCACCATAACGCACCAATACAGGAATCACCTCATGATGATCCATACTAGCTGCATACAATAAACCAACGTCTAACAGCTTTCTACTCCGCGGCGCCAACAAATGAATCGCCTCATCAGATCGACTATCCATCGCATGAATCAAAGCAAATTTCCCACTAGCATCCTTCCGCCTCGCCTTAGCACCCTTCTCTAACAAATAACGAATCACATCAGCACTCTCTCCTCGCACAGACCGTGCCGCCACCATCAAAGGAGTCACACCCTTCACATCCGCTAACTCCACATCAGCACCTTGCTTCACTAAATACCTCAGCGATTTCAAAGCACCAGACTCAGCAGCCATATGCACACCAGACCTCTTCTTTAAATCCCTCTGCTCAAAATCAAAACCCCTACTCCTAAACAACTCTAACGCCGGCACATCATCAGTAGAAATAGCCTTCAAAAAACCCACCTGATCTAAATCATAACCATTCAACTTCAAAGTTGCCACATCCTCCTCAGCCTGACTACTTCTCCCACAACCACTCATCAACATCAAACCAGCACCAAAAACCAAAGCAAAACCCAATTCCCTGACCCATAACTGATCACAGCCAAATTGAATCAACATACTAAAGAACTCTTTAATTTTCATAAATCCATATTAACGCCGACCTCCCAAGCGTCAACTAGAAAGCAATTAAGGCGTTCTCAACTCACCAAACCTCCCCACAGCCAAAAGCTTCCTCCCCACCTCACTACCAGTAAGCATATAATACGGAACATTCCCCCCATACGCAGGAGCATAACCACGCCGGCTCATCATAGACCCACGCACCAACCCACTCGCCACATCACTCTTCCACCTACGCTTACGTAATAACCCATCAGCCACCTTCAACTCCGATGGATAATACCGATAAGTCTCCATAAAATGCACCTCCTTACCCTCCCTCGCAGCCTTCCTCATCGCCTTATTCCCCTCATGAACCATACTATGCCCCTCAAACAAAAAATCCCCCGCACCACACAACAACACAGGAACCCCAGACATCCAGCTCTCCTTACCTAACTCACCAAACACCCCCTCTAAAACCTTCCCATAACCCACATTCAATGAATCAGAAACACCATGGAACCACAACGCACCAGCCACCTCATAACCAACCTTCTCATCATACCCCGGATGATACTTCCCAAGATCACCCAAAATACTCCTCACCCTCTTCAAACTCGCAGCCAATGCCCAGCCACCATCACCACCTACTCCCCACTGCTCAGCAAAATCCCCCCTACCCCAAGCACACTTGATAATCAAAACCGGCCCAGACACCCGCTCCTCCAATACCAAACCCAACGGATACTCCAAACCAAAAGTATGCGCACTATGCCCAAACGTCGGCCCCAACTTCCCCTGAGCAACCCGTGAGCGATCATCCAGCTTCTCACCCTCCACATTACCCACAGCCGCCACATAAACACCCTCAGAAACCCTCGCCCCCATAAAACGCCCAGCTAAACCAGAATAAACATCCCGCCTACCCTTCACACCCTTCACACCCTCCACCTTAGCACCCTCCTCAGCCACAGCCTTCGCATAAGCAGCCACATCCACATCCTTATCACCAAATAACAACTTACTAACAACCTCATACCTACCAGCTCGCCACTTCTGATCAGCTAACACAGTCTCATAAGCCTTCTCCAAACCAAACGGATTCTCAGGAGAATCTAAAATAGCCCTAATCTTCGGAGTTATCCCTTTCACCTCAGCCTCCTGATCACACAAATTATACAACCAAAACCCCCTATACCTCTTATACTTCCTCCCCCTAAAATGCCCACCAGTCCTCTTCAGCTCCGCCACCACCTCAGCCTTAAACTTACGCTTAAAAGCCGCACGCTCAGCCTCAAGCCTCTTCAACTCAACAGCCTTCTCACCCTGATAAGCACCCATCATCTGCCAATACAAATAAGCACCATTAATCTGCGCTAAATTCCCCTTATGAGCTTCCAACGTCTCCTTCCGAGGCAACACCAACTTCGGCTCGCGTAAATAACCAGCCGTCCTAAAATCCGCATGCCCCACCATCTCATCTCCACCCATCATCACCACAACGCGCAACTTCCCACCCTCAGCACCCTCAGCACCCTCCACAATTCCACCATAACCAAAACACAGAAAAAACCCAAAAAATAAAAAAACTGAAACCCTAAATAATCCTAAACTCATAACTACAAGTAAACAACAAAACTAGCCAACCACACAACCCCAAAATCCAAAAATCCTTCCAAGACACACCCCCACAACCAAAATCATCAACCCATAACAGAGTTGACAAGACAAAGAGAAAAGACACACTCCCCCCATCATGTACGAAGCACAAGGCAATCTAAAAATCATCAACGACATCCAGACATTTGGATCCGGATTCACTAAAAGAGAGTTCGTAATTACCACAGGTGACTCAAAATACCCTCAAGACATCAAATTCGAAATAGTAAAAGACAAATGCTCACTTCTTGACCAATTCAGCATTGGACAACCCGTCAATGTCAGCTTCGACATTAGAGGAAACGAATACCAAGGCAAATACTACGTCAACCTAAACTGCTGGAAAATCCAAGCAGGAGCCACCTCAGGAAACCAATCAAACCAAGCCCCACCATCATCCAATGACATGCCTGATTTCTCAGATAACAACAACCTAAGCGAACCATCCATGGATGACCTCAGAGGAGATGACATACCATTTTAACCCACAAAAATTTATCAAATAACAACATCAACTAATCCCACCATAACCACAACCTAAACACACACACAACACCATGCCCGTAGCAACACCACAACAATACGCTCAAATGCTAGATGCAGCCCAACAAGGTGGCTACGCATACCCCGCTATCAACATCACCTCACTAGCAACAATCAATGGCGCCCTCAAAGCATTCGCAGAAGCCGGCTCAGACGGCATCATCCAAGTCTCAACTGGCGGAGGATCATTCGCATCAGGCCTCTCAGTAAAAGATGAAGCATACGGCGCCATCGTCCTCGCAGAAGCCACTCACAGGCTAGCTGAAAAATATGACATCCTCGTCGCTCTTCACACAGACCATTGCCATCCAGCTAAAGTAGAAAGCTTCCTAAAGCCACTCCTACAAGCATCACGTGAACGCATAGCCGAAGGTAAAGGACCACTCTTCCAGTCTCACATGTTCGACGGCTCAGTCGTAGACCTAGACCAAAACATGGAAATCTCCAAAGAACTACTCAAAGAATGCGCTGAACTAAACATCATCCTTGAAGTCGAAGCAGGATGCGTAGGCGGTGAAGAAGATGGCCACGACACCTCAGACCTACCAGCAGAAAAACTCTACACCACCACAGAAGACATGCTCCAAGTCTACGAAACTCTAGCCCCAATTGGCAGATTCATGTTCGCCGCCACATTCGGTAATGTCCACGGATCATACAAGCCAGGCTCAGTAAAACTCAAACCCACTATCCTACGTGACGGCCAAGCCGCCGTCATAGACAAACACGGTGCACAAGCTGAAATGGACTTCGTATTCCACGGAGGATCAGGATCAGACCTAGAAGACATCCGCGAGACACTCACCTACGGAGTCGTCAAAATGAATATCGATACAGACACCCAATACGCATTCACTCGCCCCATCGTAACCCACATCTGTGAAAACATAGAAGCAGTTCTTAAAATAGACGGCGAAGTCGGCGTAAAAGGAAAATACGACCCTCGCTCATACATTAAAAAAGGAGAACAAGGCGTGTGCGACAGACTAAAAATCGCCTGCGATGACCTCCTCTCAACAGGAAAATCAATCTACAATAAATAAAATCATCAACCTAAAAAAGCTCTCAAGCCCACACCTTGAGAGCTTTTTTACGTACCAGAAAAACCACCTAATACCATTTGAACTATTAGAATGGATTGATAGCACAACAAGATAGCAAGAGTAGCAAGGCAAGAGGAAAGCGAATAGTGGACTATGCAACTGACGAATAACAAAGCTAATCTTGATGTATTGTTTTGCACTTCAAAAAATCAGCTCTACTGCTGCTCCCAAATGTATTAACAACTACTATCAACCCAGAATAACTGTGAAAATAGTACAATCCCAACCTCACAGAGATTCAGGAACAATATAGGTTTATTGCGAAAACAAAACAAACGCACAGATCAGAGGCTGTGGTGAGTTAGTCACCCATTCCAATCCCTATTTTACCTTCTTTGGTGGATTGAGCGTAGTCATGAACCACTGATGAAGGCCCCTACACACATATCTCAGTTTACGGGGATCTCCAACCACAAAACAACGTAAGCGTCACATATTTCCCCTTATTGACTGGATGCTTTTGGGTGCCGGTTTTGGGTTTTGGCGATAGCTCTGGGTGTTAGGCTGGCGGCTTCAGCTTGGGTCGGGTTTGCGGGCAAGTGCGTCAGCACTTGTTTCAGGTAGGATTCGGGGTTGAGGCCATGGCGTTTGCAGTTCTCGATGATGGTGTAGAGCTTGGCGCTGGTGTGACCCGCTTCAGCATCTCCAAAGAACAACCAGTTCTTCATGCCGAGCTTGGTCGGACGTACGCCGTTCTCCGCTAGGTTGTTGTCGATTTCCAGGTGTCCGTTGCTGAGGTATTCTTTTTGTTGCTCCCATTGTCCAAGCGCGTAGTTGATCGCCAAAGTGATGGGTGACTTCGGGCTGTAACGTGGATGGAGTTTGGTGATGATTGCGCGCTTACATTGGACTGCGCGCTTACATTGAACAGACAAATTATACTTATTTCCTATTGATTCAATACCTCAACCACCTATTCTCAACCCATGGCTAAAGCAAGACTACTAGCACCATGGATCAACCAACATAAAAGATCGGCCACCTACCACGTCATCTCGCGCGTCGTCGACAGACAATTCATACTC
>CALGZA010000067.1 GCA_937934595.1 uncultured Verrucomicrobiales bacterium
GTCCTTTCGGAAAGTGGATTCATTTATCATTTTGTTTGCAACAAAATGTTGTATAGCATAAACCAAAACAACAGCATCACGAACCGTTAGATTTTTTAATATAAACAGGAATTTACTGGCAACGCTAGGGAGACCACTTCATAATTACTGACCCAAAAGGGAAGGGGTTTTTATTAAACCCTTACTCTTTTGAAATTTTAGAGCTTCTGATTTGTTCCATAGCAAATGTTGCGTTTACTTATTGAATCCAAGAAACTATAACGAGGCACTTTTTGATTATACCTAAAGGCAAGTGTTATAAACATCCAATATTAAAATGAAACATATAGTATTAAAAATAGGAATAGTAATTTCTTTCATTCTGAAATGCGAGGCTAGTCCTAGTGAGTCTTACCTTTATGATGCTGATAATTATGACCTAGTAATAGAATGTAAACTCACATCAACCTCATTAGTTTCTCTTGTAAGGAATGATGTATATATTCCTCGTAATGCTAAATTAGCTTTAGATGGTACTGCTAATGATTTGGCAACGTATGAAATAAAAATGGATATCCTAAAAGTTTCAAAAGTTATCAAAGGAATGGCAAAAAAAGGTGCTACTGTACCAACTTTTTACAGGGTTTATAGTGATGAAGTAGTTCAGAAATACGAAGCCAGAAAAGAAATTGATAGAATACTCCACATTAATTATATAGGTGTAGCTAATAAAAATCAGTTAATTACAGTTTTTATTAAATATGAATCTGGATTCTTTCAAAATTCATTTCGAAGATCAAAAATATTTATTATGCCAACAGATGATTTGGATAGGAAGCGAAAATCAAAAGTGCAAGCAACGAATAAAAAATAAGGTAAACCCCGAAGGGGTCGAACAAAAAAATAAGGTCTTCCCTTATAAAACAGCCATCCATGACGCCAAAGGGATCTTGACGAAATATCGAATAAACAATAAAAGATACAAAGTGACTTACGATTTAGACAACCGCATCAGCAAAGCAAAAGTTGGCAACCAAGCCGTCAACTACCGCTATGATGCACTAGGTCGACGAGTAGCCCGCAAAGAAGGCAGTACCAAAACCGCTCTCATCTGGTGGGGCAACAGCGAATGCGCTGAGCACAAGCACCGCGCCGGGCAAACCGTCATCCAAAATGACATCATGAGCCACCCTACGCGTCTCAACGCCGTCGTCGCCCGAGCTAAACAAGGCGACAAAAACAAACTGCAATGGTATCACAAAAACTACCTAGACCACGTCTACGCAGTAAGTAACAAGCGAGGCAAGCTCATTGAGCACTATCGTTACAGTGCCTTCGGCGAAATAGAAATCTTTGACCGCCGCGGCAGAAAACACGGGCAAAGTCAGATCAACAACCAAATCACCTGGAACACCCGCAGACTAGACACGCTCACAGGCTACTACCTCTACAAATACAGACACTACGACCCACAACTAGGGAGATGGTTAGCTAGAGATCCTATTGGAGAGGATGGCAGTAGGTATAACTTATATGCGTTTGTTGGGAATGAGCCTATATATAGATTTGATGTCGACGGACGTTGGGCTTGGGTTGGTCAATTAGGGATAGGATTAACTTCTTCCTTAACAGCTAGCTCGATCTATGAGGCAGCCGATGATCAATCCTCTGGTAGATCGGATAATTTTCCTGATGACTTTAAAGTCGGTGTTGAAAAAGATTCTGATGTAGAGACTGCGTGTGAAAAAGGAACTGGGAAATATTCGCTTACAGCTCCGTGGAATTATAATTCTAATGCAGGTGCCAATTTCAGTAGTCTGAAAATCAATATTACATGGGAATTAGATGGTAAGCTAAAAGCAACAACTGTCTCTACTAGGAAATCAGGTAATACAGTTCGAGCAGGAATTGATGATGATTCACATGTTCACTTTTTTGTGAAGAAAATAGATCATGGTGTAGATTTTGATGTTAAATGCGGATGTAGAGAAGGTGAAAGTTGGGTAAACCTAGAAGTGAGGTTTGTGCTTTGGATGGATCAGCCATTCTGGGGTGATTTTGGAAAAGATTATGTAGAAGTCATTAAAATTAAAACTAATTCCAAAAGAGCTGAAATTATAACTCCAGCAGAAGCTTCTCATTACAACTAATGAAAATTAATAGATATATAATTATAGGTTTTATGCCACTATTCATGGTGTCTTGCAGGGAGGGAAAGCGAGACGTTTCTATAGGCTGCAGAGTATATATATATGAAAAAGATACGGAATATTTAGTAAAACTTACTACGACAGATTTTAAGAATGGATACCGTGATATAACAACTCCAGTTTTACCAAAAAGAATTGAAGTTGACGGGTGTTTGTATGAAATTTCTAGCGGATATATTTCTAAAACAGATTCTGGGTATGTAGTTTCTATTCAATTTACATGTAATTCTGATGAAGGAGTTAAAGTAGAAAGCCATAGTTTGAGTGATAATGTGAATGGTGGCTTTGTTGTTAAATTGTCAGAAGTATTTAAGGTATCTAAAGATAAAATAAAAGTAGTGCTGGATTAATAAACTGTTAAAATTGCGGATCTGGTCGTAGTAGCGTTGTGTTTGTTGTGGTAGTGATTTTGGGGTAAAGTTGCGGCTTTGACTGTTATTTTCGGGCTGTATTGTCGTAGCTGTTAGATTGATTACGATGTGGGTGACCGTTTTTGGTAGGTGGTTTTCGCTAGATGATGTTAGGTTTTCTTAGGCATGGCCAATGCTCTAGATGAGGCCTTTATTGAGGGACTTAGCCGATGACTTGTTGAGACGTGAAGAGCGCGTCGACCTGGTGTGGTGCTGACGCGCTCTTGTTGTTTTACGACCTCTGTCGCTTTGGTTCTGGCTATTCCTTGGTGAGGTTTCTCCTCAGCATTGCCTTACTTCTGCTTCGCCAAAAGGGATTTATTTTTTTAAGTTGCAGGGGTTTTCGGGGTGTTTGCTTTGTTGCTGGTGATGATGGGGGGGTGAGGCTCATGTTGTTGATTTTGTCTCCAGTGAAAACATCAACGGTGTCAAAAAGTAAGGCTCAAAAACATGCATAGATTCGCTTTAATTGCCGCAAGGATTCCCGCCATGAGCTGTCTTTGTATGAATGAACTCTTAGCCATCGGTAAAACTTAACACTCAGTTGTGAGGGCACTAGATCGCGCTTCCTTATGCTAGGCACTTCACAGTGATAACTCTGAGCCTTCTGCTTTAGTTTTGTCAGACGATTTTCTCGCTTTTCAATATTTCTCTCATCTTTGATGTCGCCATCACTCTCGATCTTAGCATTCAATAATTTTGCAAGATTGTAAGCTAAGATAGTGAACTCAGCCTGCATGGTTTTTGCTGTATTACTTTTTGCCCATGCCTTTTGTTCATAAAGCTTGTTTTTGAGTCCATCAAAGCTTTTTTCAATCCGCCAACGCATGAAGTAAAGTTGTGCTATCACCCCTGGTGGCACGATGATTCCCAGTGTCGTGATGAATTGTATTACTTCACCCGTTTCTGGGATTTTGTAGGTGACGCGTCGGATTAGTCTACCCGCTCCATCACCCACCTGTTCATCAGTGATCACCCCTGCGTTGACCCCATCTTCTCGATCAAATTTGTGATGACCGCATTTCTGAAAGCTATGATTTTTCTTCACTCTGCTAAGCATATAAATCCCGCTGACCTGCTTCCATTTATCCCATTGTGAAAAATCTACCGCAGCACGATCCCAAACATACAACACCCGTTCGCCTTTCTGCGCTCCCTGACGAAGCTCCTCTACCTCTATCTTCTTTAAAACGCCCATATCGTGAGGTTTTCGTTTACTCCCATCCTCTAGCTAGTTTTAGATGAGACAGCAGATTGTTTCGCAAATTTAGTGCGTAGAGATGACCTACCGCGTTTTTACGTTCTTTATAATCTTTCTCATCATGTGAACTAGCGGCATGAAAGTGTCCATCGCCTGCATAAATGTGAAAACTCTTCAACGAATCATGAAGCCCAGCACTAGAGTTTGCTTTGAATGCCAGTCGAGCCTCTTCTTGTAAAAGTTGCTTCGTGATAGCTTGCAAATGATTTAACCTTGTCGTGCTTTTAAACGACTCGAAGTAATGGGATTTAGAAGGGCTCGGCAAGTCTAAAAGCTGTGAGTTTTGTAAGAAAGCACAACCAGTTTGAAGGTTATCTAAGACTCGTAAGATGCCTGACTTAATCCACTCTTCATCAGGCAATATATGACATTTGAATTGATGTTCGGCATCTTCTAATACATTAGTAATAGGTGAGATGTGTTGATTTAAAGTGTCGCTGTTCGTTGTGTTTAAGCCCATAGTTTTTTCAAATTTTCTAGAGCTATTGTCAAGTGATTCATATCACTATTTTTGAACTTTTTGGGGTGAAAAATGAAGTTGAATTAGCCTTGAAGAGACGCGTCCGTGTAAGGGAAATATGAGCGTGTAAATGTAATATCTAAGCCGATATTTCTCTTACTTTTTGACACTGTTGTATAGACACTTTTTTATATAATATAATGGAGGAGTTCTGTAATCACACATTCCGCACTTGTTAGATTAAAAGACATTATTAATTTAAGTGACTCTAAATAAACAGATTACATATAACACAAAATAAATAACTTGTACTTTTTTTAGGAGAGCCCATTATTGAGGCATGACAAATCCTCGCTTTTCGCCTCCTGCTGAGTTCAAAGATATTCACTCTACATCTCTCGATCACTTGCCAGCTGTAGCTGCCATTGCTCATAAAATTGGCATCATTGATATCATAAACCAAGCGATCCCGACCAAAGCCAACATCGACATGGGGACCAATACGCTTGCGATGATCTTGGATACCGTTTCCTCAAGAAGTCCGCTCTATCACGTCGAGTCATTTTATGATGAGCTAGACACCGAAATCTTGTTTGGCAGAGTCATTGAAAGCTCTCAGTTTAATGACGACGCACTAGGTAGAACACTGGATAGAATAGCGGCTTATGGAACCACAAAACTCTTCACCGAAGTCAGCCTCGAGGCCGCTAAAATCTAC
>CALGZA010000068.1 GCA_937934595.1 uncultured Verrucomicrobiales bacterium
AAGTGCATTGGCTGAGGTTGATGCTTTCGAGGAAGCGTGGAAGTTTGCGCCATTAAACCATCTTATCAGGTCGATTGAAGATCTTCGTTCTAAGAAAATTCCACAGGCATATTTTTTGCTGCAATCACCGAATGTTTCGAACGATGCTATATTTTTTCCCGACACCAAAGGTGGGGCTTATATTTTGATTGGGCGGGCTGCGGATTCACCCGAAGAGTTACCGTGGATTCATCTTAAAAAGACATTGAAACCATGGGTCGTTTCACCGAAGGAGATTAAACACCTCTCTAATTCTAATGCGTTCTGGACGGTTCGAAAGGATGACCTTGTTGTTAAGATTCCAACGGAAAACACCAAAGCATTTTATTTTGCGTTAATGAAAGCATGGAAAACCAATCAAAAAGATTTTAAGTGCTTTGCTTCCTGGAATTAAAAACAACAAGCAGAACAAGGCGCTTCATCCGACCGTTAACCGTCCCGTAGCCGGAAATCTTTGAGAGTTGAAAACCATGCTCGGTCTATGCCTGTTTTACACGCGGCGGCTGAGCTATACGTTCGACTAGTATGACATACATTGGATCGCTAGCTTCAGTAGTGTTGATGGTGTGTTAGGTTTTTGTAGATGAAGGGTTTTGATCACGAGGTTCCAGCTTCCACATGAATCATAGCTTGAACCTTTGCAGGGGGAATATCTTTTGAAGATAGTTTGATCCACCTAGCTCGACGGTTGCACTGTATTCTTTGGATCGTGTTTCAAGATTTGATCAGCTAAGCTATGCACATGCTAGATACGGTCGGTGTCAGAGGTGGGAGAAGGTGAAGAGTTAATTTTTCATACGAGAATTTGTTCGAACAAGGCGCTGCATCCGACCGTTAACCGTTTCGTAGCCAGAAACCTTTGAGAGTTAAAAACCTTGCTCGGTCTGCGTCTGTTTTACAGGTGGCGGTTGAGCTATACGTTCGGCTATAATAATATGTTCCCATACCCTTCCATCAAATTCTTCCGTCAACTATTGGTGTTTTCACTGTTGGTTTGGGCATCAATAGTAATCATCCAATGGACAGGGACTGATGCAGTAACAGTCGAAGAGACTGAACTCCTGAGGTGGAATTATTACGGAGCGAAGATTCCTTACAATTTGTTAAATATTATCTATTGGGCAGTGAATGGAATTCATGCGGCGGGTCTGATAGCAATGATATTTCTTAGAGGTTGGGGTAGGTTACTAGTTGTCGCGTCGATAGGCTTAGATTTTTTAACTACTTCATTTATGGGAATGATAGTTTCTACAGGAGTGATAGATATGCTCAGTATTGTAGATTATTCATTAGTATCCATACCACTCGTATTGTCGTTTTTTGACCCATGTAGTGGCTATTTTGATAAGACGAAAAATGTTGCCGAACAAGGCGCTGCATCCGACCGCTAACCGTCCGTGAGTCGGTGGCGTAGTTACCATTTTAAGTTGCTCAGAGATTTGCCCCTACGGTTTGGGCGGTCGGTTGAGCTCTACGTTCGACTAGTATGACATGCATTAGATTCAGTTGCTAGCTTCAGTAGTGTTGATGGTGTGTTAGGTTTTTGAAAGTGAAGGGTTTTGGTCACGAAGTTCCAGCTTCCGCATCAATCATAGCCTGAATCTTTGCAGGAGGAATAGCGTTTGAGGATAGTTTGATCCACCTAGTTCGACGGTTGCACAGTATTCTTTGGATCGAGTTTCAAAATTTGATCAGCTAGGCTACGCACATGCTAGACGCGGTCGGTATCAGCGGTGAAGAGAGGTGAAGGGTATATTTTTCATACGAGAACTTGTTCGAACAAGGCGCTGCATCCGACCGTTAACCGTCTCTGAGCCAGAAACCTTTGAGAGATAAAAACCTTGCTTGGCCTGCGATTGTTTTACACGCGGCGGCTGAGCTCTACGTTCTGCTAAGAAATGAACTAGCTCGTCCGTTAACCCCAATATGAAAATCACTCAATCTATGGCTCTACTTTGCGCCTCAGTATCGTTTGCTATTGGCCAAAGTCTAACGCCGATTGACCGACCCGAAGCGGCATTCCCTGTGATTTCAGATGCGTTTAACGGCAAGACAATAGTTCAGAGAACGATAGGCGCAGGCGGATTGGCGAACTACATGATACGCTTTTATCACGAGGACGTGGTGGATTCTGGCCGCGGTCCGTATTTGACCGAGGTTGTTTTGAGCGTAACTAACGACGAAGGGCAGATTCTTTGCCAGTCTGTATTAGCTATCTCTGGGGTAACAACCGTGCCTCCAGACAAAACTAAATTCAGGATGATTCGCTTTACGATTAGTGAAGCTTTGGAGGATAGATGTGTTCTCAGCATAGGAATTCATAAAGGGTTTCGTGTCCACTTTAGCCCTTACCGACTTGCCGCTGAAAACCAAAAGGCAGAACAAGGCAGCGCACACCAATCCACTACCGCGCCTTGAGTTGACATTTTAATGACAATTACTAACCTTAACCTGAAATCAAAGCTCGCCCTCTGGTAGTGGATGGGTGGCTTTGGACGTTCTCCTTCGCCTAGTTTTTATACTGAAGGGTTTCTACGTAGTCGACGTTAGGGCTTTCGTTGCATCAGATTGCTTGGTTCGCTCGCGTTTAATATTCGTTGTTTGCGGTATAATGCTCGGATATATGTTAGGTAGAGGCGGGTCGATGGCTCGCATTA
>CALGZA010000069.1 GCA_937934595.1 uncultured Verrucomicrobiales bacterium
CTCGTGCAGCAGCATCTCTAAAACACCTTAACTCATGTTTAATAACATTTGAACCGTTAGAATAGATTGATAGCACAACAAGATAGCAAGAGTAGCAAGGCAAGAGGAAAGCGCATAGTAGACTACGCAACTGACGAATAACTTAGCTAATCTTGATATATTGTTTTGCACTTCAAAAAATCAGCTCTCCTGCTGTTTCCATATGTATTGAAACTACTATCAGCCCTGGATAACTGTGAAAGCGGTATAACCCTCATGAGTTAACTCACCTTAAAACCCACCCCTCTAACAAAAAATCAAACTCTAGCACTTACGCCAACGCGTATAGAAACAAAAAATCAAGTCTCCCTATCACCAGTTTTAAAACACACAGCCAGAGCAACTCTAAACACCCTCCCTATCAACAAGATAGCGGTTTGCAAGAGCCACGGGCAAACCCTGTGCCGTAGAATCCACAGTAGAAACCCCATGAACCTCTAACTGACTCATAACAGACCTCCTTTCATCCAAATACATCTGTGTAGCCCCAAGAGTCAAAGCATCATCCAAACCATTAACCTCCCCCTCATAACGTTCTTTCACCCCCTTCTCCTGAAGATTTGCCACCATCACCACATGCTTCTGACGTATCTTTCGAAGCGGCTCTATCAGCTCCTGACCATCTTCACCACGCACATTTGTTAAAACAATAACAAGCGACCGCTTACGCTGATGAGTCAACAACCTCTCAGCAGCTTCAGTAAAATCACTAGGACTTGGAGTCGTTTTATAATCATATAAATGATTCAACAAAGTAGTCATCGAATGCACACCCTTAACAGGAGGCAACCACCTCTCAGTCCCTCCAAAGCTCAGAACACCCACATGATCACCCTGCCTAAGCGCCACATAAGACAAAAGCAACATTGCATTGAGACAGTGATCAAACTGCGGAACACCATCATCAATTGCACGCATCCTTCTACCGCAATCTATTACCAGAATAACATTCTGATCCTTCTGCTCCTGATAATCCCTACTAATAAGAGACCTATGCTTTGAAGAAGCCTTCCAATCAATCTGAGACAACATATCGCCCAACTGATAATCACGAAGCTGGTGAAACTCCTTACTCATCCCCACCCTATTCTTCATCACTATCCCCATCTGTTCAGGACTACTCTCCATCGTCAAAAGTGCATATCGCACAATCGGCTCATAATTAGGGTAAACCTTCGTCTCAACCTCATCTCCAGTCCTAACCTGCCGTGACCACATACCAAGCCCTGTACGATACTCCAAATAAGACTTCTCCACCACAGTATCCCCTCTCTCATTTAACTCTAAGGGGTAAACTATCTTATTAAAACCCTTTGAAGGAAGAACCCCAGACCAAGGCAAACCATCACAAATAGCCTCCATGGGTAACCCATCATGAAACATCACATGCATCTTAAATGCCGAATGATTAGAAATCTTCACCTCCACCTCATTCAAAACACCACTAGCAAAACGACCCGGTATTTCCCTATCACTACTCGGCGCAGGCAACAAAACCAAAACACAAAAATCAAGTAATACAAACCCAGCAAAAAGCATTAAACCATACTGCCATAAATACCTCAAAGCAAGCTCCAGATCCACTCCAAATGTTAAATCCAAACTAAACGCTACCTTCCAACCCAACCACAGCAGAATCCACAAAAATATGCCCACTACTATCTTCTTGGTTGGTCTAACCCTCAGCCTACTCCATAAAAACGTACACAGAATAATAGGCGCAACTACATACAACCCAAGATTTCTCAAAAAATCTATATACACTTCAGCGAGCATAACTGGAAAATAATCGAACAAAACTTACACCCTCGGAGCCTCAACACTATTAATAATAACCTCAAGAGCATCATCAACATTCTGTCCACTGATGGCCAACTCAGGTGATAGCTGAACTCGATGCCTCAACACCGGAACAGCAGCATACTTCACATCATCCGGCGTCACAAAATCCCTACCAGACATGACTGCAATAGCCTTACCAACCTTAATCAAACTTATCGCACCTCGAGTACCTGCTCCTAAACTTATCCCCTGTGCATTACGCGTCGCTCTGGCTATATGCACAGCATACTGCACCACCTCTTCCACACAACGAACTTGCGTAACTCGCTCCTGCGCCTCAACAATAGTCATCGGATCACATACAGTCTCTATATCAGCTGGATTCAAGCCCTCGCCACGAGTCACCTGATCCACCACCGTAATCTCATCAACATCCTCAGGATAATCTATTATCACCTTCATCAAAAATCTATCTAACTGTGCCTCAGGCAATGGATACGTCCCCTCCTGCTCTATAGGGTTCTGTGTCGCTAAAGTCATAAATGGCGAGGCTAATGCATGACTACTCCCATCTATCGTTACCTGCTGCTCCTGCATCACCTCCAGAAGCGCAGCCTGTGTCTTAGCCGGTGCACGGTTAATCTCATCAGCCAAAAGTAAATTAGTAAACACCGGCCCCTTCTTTACCTGAAACGTCTGACTCTGCATATCATACAGAGTAAAACCCGTCACATCACTCGGCATAAGATCAGGAGTAAACTGAATCCGGCGGAATTCACCCCCAAACGTATTCGCCAGCGCCACCACCAAATGCGTCTTACCCAGTCCAGGCTTACCCTCTAACAATAAATGACCACCAGCCAAAAAAGTAGCCAAAACCTGATCCACCACAGTATCTTGTCCAAAAAACACCCTATTCAACTCACCTCGGATGCGCGTCATAAGCAACTTAACAGGATCATCCTCTACCTCCAAAACACCACCCTCAGCAACTACATGAGAAACATCAGACGCAGAACCAACTACAGGATCCAATACTCCAGGTATAACAGAAGGACCAGATACAACCTGAGACACAGTATCACCACCAACAGAAGCTCCAGCCACAGTTGAACCAAGCGCCGGCATTGTCGCTTCATCATTCTCAACATTCATTTTTTCGTATTCATTCATAATGATTTTAATATCGTTTGTAAATTCTTCGTGATCCTGACCATATCGCCAGCCTCATTAACATGATCCCTTGTTAGAGCTTCCAGCACCTCCTCAACATCCAATCCACTCTTCTCAGAAAATGTCTCTACCATAGCCCCCTCAACCTGACCATCTGCGCCAAACATACCACTACGCCGCAATACATTCTCCCTCATTGACCTAAGAAGCACACCAGAGCTCTTATACTTCCACAAGAACCTACCAGTGTTCCTCACTGACTGTAAATAATCTCGCGCATGACTTTCAGGCATCTCTAACAGTGGACCAAAACGCGGAATATTCTTCCACAACCAAAACACCAACAACACAAAAACTCCCAACAAAGCAGGCCCAGCATTGTGAATCATCAGTGCCCAAAAACCACGACGGCTACCATATGAAAAAACAATATCCCCATAAGCATCATAACTCATCCTCTCCAGCATCGCTGCATGATCGCTCATACCCAAATACGGATTTCTAAATAAACGTCCATCCGTCACAAAGTAAATCCGACCCTCACCATAATCTAAACCTAAAAAACGATGATAATCTCCTCCATCAGACACAGAATCATAAAACGAGGAACCATCACGCTTTACTACCTTAGTCCCCCCTATCTGTAATTCATACTTTTCATCACCATCTCTAACATACACCGTCTCCACCAAAGGCAACTCATCCCCCAAAACCACAGGATGCTTGGGATCCCCATAGTAACTCTTACCCCCAGTTGTCTTCCCCGTCGGATCATCCTCCAGACTAACACCCAGTCTTCCTAAAAGATAATTTACAGGATCCGTGCCTACACCATCACTATCATCCCGTCTCTTAAACCACTCATCAGTATCATGGTCACAAGATTCACCCACATCCACCCAATGCTTCCCCCCACGCTCCAATAAACAAACATAAACACCACCATTACTTACCCACTGCAGCATCTTATCCACCACTACATCAGAACCCACAGTAGAAGCAGGAGCGATAACCATCCCAGTGTCATAATCATACTTCAAAAAACCATTCTTAACCTTAACCTCACCATCATGAACCTCACGCAAGAACGCCTGCGCAGCCATATAAGGATTAAGCTCAGCTAAACCCTTATAACCATCAGTCTTATCCACCGTCACCTTAGTCCGCTTATCACAGCCAGTTAACACTAAAACCATCAAAAACAGCAATAAAGAGCGCATTACTTCACCCTCCCATCTACATCAAAAGGCCAGCTATCACATATCCCAGTCACCCTTGAATCATGAGGCAGCATCTTTCCATAAGCCAAACCCACCCACACCTCAGTCAAATCACGGAAAAACAAATCCCTACCATCCTCCATACTAATACCCATCACACGCCTTACACAATCAGCCTCAGTATCACTCTCTAGTATAGGCACTCCACCTCGATTCACCATCCACGATATCGCACCCCTATACAGTAAACTCAGAGCTAATTGATGATCCCCACGTAACCACGCATCTCTAGCTTCCTCAGATAATGCTTTAGGTAAACTTTCTGGCGTCACATCCATACCCATCACTGACTTAACAGCAGGCCGACTCTCCTCATCCTTCATACTATTCACCATATGAGTTGCATGCCTATTTTTTACAATAACCCAGATAATAACCCCTACCACCAAGACAACCAACGCCACAAAAACAAATAAACTCCCCCCCTGAAACAAAGCCAACCCAGAACCAGATGATCCACCAGACACACTACCAAAACTCGAACTAGAACTAGAACTAGAGCTCGAACTAGAAGTCGAACTACTCTCATACTTCACCTCCGTCCGCTGATGCACGATGTAATCCTCACCTGAAGTAATTCTCTCCACACGCTCCTTAGCACTCTCAGCCCCCACTTCGCCCACAGTTAAAAAAGAAAAAACTAAACAAAAGAACAAAAAAAGAAAACCCTTAGAAGCAAAATTACGATTCAACCTCTCTGACAACCTCTTAAAAGACAGCTCAATATCCCACCCCTCAGTCAAAGTCCTACTATTCACATACATCGCAAAACCCGCTCCCACAAACAAAGGCTCAATAACACTCAACGCAATCACATAAAAAAGCAAAAACAACCAAGTATCTGCATAATCGTCACCATACAATGACAAATCCTCAAAAAAACGTAACATTAAATCACTCTCACCATAAAACTGACCCACCATAGCCAGAAAAAAACAACAAGCTAACACCATCACTATGACCAACAAAAAACTAACCAACGCCGCCTGAAAAGCCCCATCTCCACCATTCCTCACCAGCAACTGAACCCTAGCCTTATAAGCATGACCTTTCAAACCCTCAAGCTCAGACACAGGCAAAGACAAGCTCCTATTACTCGAAAAACGCCTCCAAAAACCACGCCAAAAATGACCAACAAGCATCCTAGGCCATAACTTCACCACTCCCCACACAGATACCCTCTCACCAAATAATTCACGGCTTATCACATACAAAGGCAACTTACTCGCTACACCAAGACTAAACCACACCCACAAAAAAGAACAAAAAACATGCCAACCACCAACCATACATTCCCCTAACAACACAATGCCTAATACCCACATAGGCCAAACACAAATCAACCATGACAAAAGTATGGTCACATAACTTCGCCTAACCATAGCACAACCTATATCTATGCTTTCCCATCGTGCCCTCGGCCTAATCTTTGCTGTAACCGCCTCTAACTTCATGACCTTGTTCCCTCCTCCCTTATACCGCCACCTCTCCCCGCAAAAACAAAATAAACCAGCAATAAAAACCACCCCACATAACCCACCATATACTTCAAATCAGCAGGAAAATCCTCAGCAGACCAAAACCCCTCAATAATCGCCGCTAAAAAAGTTAACGCACAAGCCCCCATAATTAAAGGTAAACCCTGCTTCCCACTCTCCATTAGCGCCCTGCCCCTAGAAAGCTGACCAGGCTTTATCATAGCCATACCTATGCGCATCCCAGCCATCCCCGCCACTATCATACCCAATAGCTCATAAGGCGCATGTCCAGAAACAAAGCTCAACAACCGCTCCGGAGAACCCTCATGCATAACATACGCCATAGCCGCACCCATCTGCAGACCATTAGACAAAACAACAAATAAACTCCCCACACCAGCCAATGCTCCTCCAGCCACTATCAAAAGATCTATACCTATATTATTATTAATATAATGACCAAACATCGCAAAGTTAGAGCCAAACTCATCCCTCATACCACCCTTACTATCCTTCCCATACCAAGCATCCATATTCGCCCGCTCAGACTCACCTAAAAGACTATGAACCCACTCAGGATCATGCTCATAACTCCACCATATCCCAAAAAATGGAACCAGAAAAAACAACCAGCATACGATCAGTAACCGCCACTCACGTCGCATAGCCTGAGGAAATCCAGCTACAAAAAAATGCACCACCTTCTCCCACATCCCACTCTCAGACTTAGCCATCACATGATGACCACGTGTCACCTGATAATTCAACAGATCACACACCCTTGACCCATAGACTCGATATCGCGCCAACGACAAATCCAAACAACGAGATCGCACCTGTGCAGGCACCTGTGAAATATCTACATTACCCACATCACCCTTCTCCACCACCTCCATCATAGCATTATACCTTAACCACTCAGCATTATTCTTCTCTTTAAAATCCTTCTCGTTCATCTCCCTACTTCCTCTCTTTTATCCACTTTGCCATACCCAGTAACTTAACCATACCCGCCATCCCATTCTGCCTTGTAATCCCATACGCATGATCAGACAGCTCTATCCGCCTAGCCTCACTCCACATCCCAGCCCTATTATAATATTCCGCCAAAGCCACCTGCTCCTCCCTTGTCAAGGCCACCCCAGGCGCAGCCGCATCCACCTTTGGCTCCTGGCCTGTCATCAACAACTCAGGATCCGTATATACTACCAAAGTATTCGCCACCAAATCACCTATCCGCTGAAACTTCCTAGTAAACAAACAACAAAAAAAACCTAACCCAAAACTACCCACAAGAACACCAGTCGCAGTCGTAGGTATCCCCGGTAACATATCAACCAAACGTAATATATTTCGCACAAATGACTGACCCTTAGTAATATTATTACCAGAACGATCTATCACCCTCAAACCAAGAACTCGCTTCCCCACAGTCGCACCTCGCTTCCCAGCCTCAAAAAACGTAAAATACCCCCAAGACATAAAAAAACTAATAATCAAGAATACCCCCTGAGCAACCATAACACTAGATAAAGCCAAAGCACTTACCAACAATCCAACTAAGATCATAACACCACCCAAAATAAGCATATCCAAAAGTAACGCCAAAGCACGTGGAAACGGCCCCGCTATTCGCAGTTCTATCTCCACACCCTCACCTAATTCAATACTCTGACGAGTATCCAACAACCGTATATCCTTATTAGCCATGAATAACATGAAGTCCCATAACTAAAACCATCATAAGACAACCACAAAAAAAACTAAACAACCACTAACAAACAGTAAAGCACAATCATCAATACACATTTAGATTGCAAAATAACACCACAAATCACACCTTAAACCCATGAAAATCTCCGCCCACTGGCTCGGTAACAACATCAGCTACGCAGACGCTCTAGCGATACAAAAAACCAAACAAGCAGAAGTCATCAGCGGTGAATCTCCAGACACACTCCTCTCTCTAGAACACGCTCCCATCTACACCATAGGAAGAACAAGAGATAAAAGCTCCCTCATCGACCCATCACTACTACCTCACCCTCACATCGAAATCAGCCGCGGCGGACAAGCCACCTACCACGGACCAGGACAGCTCGTCGGCTACCTCATCATCGACCTCAAAAAAAGAGGCAAAGACCTCCACAAATTCATCCACGCCATCGAACACGCCCTCATACTAACCTGCCGCGAATTCAATGTAAACGCATCCACAAAAAATGGCCTCACAGGTGTTTGGGTCGGCAACAAAAAACTAGCATCCATCGGAGTTGGAGTAAAAAAATGGGTCTCCATGCACGGATTCGGTATCAACATCACCCAAGAATCACTAGCAGGATTCAAACACATCACCCCATGCGGTATCCAAGGCGTCGCCATGACCAACATCTCACATGAAGCCAAAAAAGAAATCACCACCGCTCAATTCGCTCAAGCAGCACAGCCAAAACTAGAATCCGTTCTCTCAAACCTCAAATAATAACTACAAATTAAAAAAAATCCTGCTGACAAACTCAAATATATAGACAAGATAACCACATGCGCACCGCAGTCTATGCAGGGTCATTTGACCCACCCACTAATGGCCACGTCTGGATGATCGATCAAGGACTCAAACTCTTTGACCACCTCTACGTTGCCATCGGATCAAACCCATCTAAAACCTACACATTTAACGTAGACGAAAGACTCAAAATGCTCCGTGAAAGCATCCCATCATGTGAACGACTCACCATCGCACACTTCGATAACCGATACCTAGTAGACTACGCCAACGAAGTCGGCGCACAATACATACTCAGAGGAATCAGATCACCAAACGACTACGAATACGAGCGCGTCATGCGCCACATCAACGCAGACATGTCACCAGACATCACCACCACATTCCTCATGCCACCCAGAGACATCGCAGAACTCTCATCCAGCATGGTCAAAAGCCTCATCGGCCCAGAAGGTTGGGAAGACCCCGTCCGCAGATACGTCCCACCATGCGTATTCGAACAACTACAGCTCAAAAAATAAAAAAACAACAACACCCTAATCACAAAAAAACTAACCATTTCAAACGCTCACCCGTTACCTAAGTCATATGAACCACGAAGAATTCGCCGAACTCGTCCTACAACAATCATCCTGGACCAAATCACTCAAAACAGAAATGGCCAACGTCCTCGTAGGACAAGATCAACTCGTAGACCAACTCATCATCGGACTCCTCAGCGGCGGCCACATCATCCTAGAAGGCGTCCCAGGACTAGCTAAAACGCTCGCCATCAACTCACTCGCAGGATGCCTAGATACCGGGTTTTCAAGAATCCAGTTCACCCCAGACCTACTCCCCGCTGACCTCCTTGGCACACTCATCTACAACCCCCAAGAAATGACCTTCAGCCCCAAGCTAGGGCCCATCTTCAGCAACCTCATTCTAGCTGATGAAATCAACCGAGCACCCGCAAAAGTCCAGTCAGCTCTCCTAGAAGCCATGCAGGAAAAACAAGTCACCATCGGAGACACTTCATACCCACTCCCTAATCCATTTCTCGTCCTAGCCACACAAAACCCAATAGACCAAGAAGGAACCTACCAGCTACCTGAAGCTCAGCTAGACAGATTCCTACTCAAAGTCAACGTAGACTACCCCACCAAAGAACAAGAACTCATCATCCTTGATCGCATGGCAACCTCAGAGAAAATAAAAACTACAAACAAAGTCATCTCAGCAGAAAAAGTCGCTGAATGCCGCAGCACCGTCAATAACATCTACATTGACGCTGCAATAAAAGAATACATCGTAGACCTAGTACAAACCACCCGTAACCCAGAAAAAGCAGATCCATCACTAGCTCCTCTCATCCGCTCAGGCGCATCCCCGCGTGCCACCATCAACCTCGCACTAGCTGCTAAAGCTAAAGCATTCATGGAAGGAAGATCATTCGTCACACCACAAGACATCAAAGACCTAGCCACAGACATATTCCGCCACCGCATCCTACTCAGCTATGAAGCAGAAGCAGAAAATGTAACCCCAGATGAAATAATCCAGCGCATACTAAAACGAGTTATCGTTCCATAATTTTTTGCTACTCTTATCATAAAATACAGATTACTCTATAGTTTATGAAAATAACACACACTCCCCTCCTCATATATTCTCTACTCTTCCTCTCTACCATCTCACTCACAGCAGCTGACCTCAAAGTATTCCTCCTAGGTGGTCAGTCAAACATGTCAGGACTCGGAATTACAAATGACCTCCCCACATCTCCCATTAACTATCAACTACCACAGAACAACATCCCCTTCTTCTACGCTGACTATGAACAAAATATTCAGCCACTCACCACACTCAGACCAGGATCAGGCTGGCAAAATGCAGTCGGCTGCGAAGTCTCATTCGGCCGCACAATAGCACTCCTAGACCCCTCTTCAAACTACGCCATCATCAAACACGCAGAAGCTGCAACTGCACTCTACAACGACTGGAGCCCCAATACAAACCTAAGCTACTCACGTTTCCGTAATACCGTCACCCAAGGAATAGCAGCACTCCAAGCAGCAGGACACACAGTCGAAATAGTAGGCATGCTCTGGATCCAAGGTGAAAGTGATGCACTCGAAGCCCAGCAAGATAACTACCAAGCTAACTTCACAGCATTCCTTGCTGACATCCGTATCCGCTACGGAGCCAACCTCCCCATCCTCACCGCTGAAATTAACCGAACTACAGCTGCCCTAATCACCGTCAACAACGCCCAAATCGCTGTTGCTAACAACGACCCACTCACCACATTCATCCCCACCGCAGACCTCACCTTCCGTGACGCATATCACTTCGACACACCTGCCCTCATCACCATCGGCGAACGTTTCGCTAACACCTTCCATAACCTAAACTCAACCACACCAGGAAATGATCTGCCCATCACAGGAGTATCCATCGCAGACCACTCCTCACAATTCAACACTAACCGCCCAGCAACAAACCTCATCGATGGAACAGGTTTCAATGAAACCACAGGAACTCACATAAACTCTGACACAGGCCTTTGGAATAACACAGGTGAAGGCATTTTCCCATCTAACATCAGCGACCCACTCCCCATTCACGTTACCTTTGACCTAGGTAACAACTACAACCTTAAATCCACTAAAATCTGGAACTGGAATGACGCCGGAACACTAAACGCAGGAGCAAATCATATCCAAATATTCTCATCCCAAGGACCTAACTCACCATTCACATCCATAGGTAACTTCATCCTAAACAAAGCTCCTGGTAACAACACCACAGACTTCGGCCAAACCATAGACCTAGCAGGAAACCCATCACAAAACGTCAGACTCATACGCATCGAAATCACATCTAACCATGGATTCAGCTTCAGCCTCGCAGGCCTATCAGAAGTCAGATTCTATAAAACCACATCCATCAATAACTACGCATCCTACATTTCAAACCCCATATTCAACCTACCCACAAACCAACAAGGCTCATCCGATGACCCAGATAAAGACAACTTACCAAACGCAATAGAAGCATGGCTCGGCACTAACCCCAACACCTTCACCCAAAGCCCCATCCTCTCAAAACAATCAAACAATAACCAATGGACACTCATCCACCCCACTAACTCTAACCCACCCATTGACCTCACCGCCACATACCAATGGTCTCCAGACCTCATCAATTGGTTCGACAACGGAACAGCACCCACCAACAGCACTCCCACTACTTTCACCACAACCACAAACTCAGGAAACACAGACGTCTCCATCACCACAGGAAATAACAATAACTTATTCTTCAGAATAAAAGTCTCCCAGAACTAGCAAAAAAACAAATAAAAGCACCAAACCATAACCTAGCCGACTAATACCATTTGAACTGTACTAATGGATTGATAGCACAACAAGATAGCAAGAGTAGCAAGGCAAGAGGAAAGCGCATAGTGGAATATGCAACTGACCAATAACGAAGCTAATCTTGATATATTGTTCTGCACTTCAAAAAATCAGCTCTGCTGCTGTTGCCAAATATATTGAAACTACTATCAACCCAGAATAACTGGGAAAATGGTATTACTCAAAAACAAGCCAAGATAGACTAAAATGATCTTCAAGCACATATAAATTTGCAAACAATGCTCGGAATGGTAAACTTTCACACCACCACGTTTGCAAACGTTTCATGATCATTCGCCGCCTCATCATAAAACTACGTATCGCTCTCACGATACTTTTTGTCCTCGGCATCATTGCCGTTGTCAGCGGAGTTTTCTACCTTAATAGCACCGGCCTCAACAAAGAAATACGCGCACACATCTCCACAGAACTAGAACTACGGGGAATTTTCGTTGAATTTGACAGCCTCAAATACCAAGTCCGTGACGGCCTCGTTGCTAAAAACGTAAACGTATACAGCAACAAACAAAGAACCACAAAAATAGCATCACTCCCAAAAGTATCTGTAAACCTAGACAAAACAAAACTCCTCAGAGGAATCAGAAAAATAAACAGCCTATCACTCACAGACGCAGACATCATACTCCCCATCAACCCAGGCCAAAAAAAATCCCCAAATATCAAACTCCGAAACATCACCGGAAATATAGAATTCCCAAATGCAGGAGCCATCTCCACATCCAAAATCACTGCTCAATACCTAGGCATCAACATCACACTCACCGGAAACCTCTGGAGAGACATAAACAAAAATAAAACCAAACCATCTCCAGAAATCGCTCAAAAACGAGCAGATGCATACCAAAACTTTCTAGACCACCTCCTCCAATGGCAATGGGACCCCACTTCACCACCTAACATTTCTCTATTCCTAGAAGGCAATATCAATGCACCAGAAAAAATCAAACTAGAATTCGACATCGATGCAACAAACATCGAATACAATAACTACCAACTCAACAACCTAAAAGCATCAGGAGACATCAGCCATAACCTCCTTACCATAGACAACCTCGAATTCTACAACGACGGAAAAAACGCCAACATCACCATGGACTACGACTTCACCATCAGAGACGGCAGATTCGACGTCTCAAGCAAAGTCCAAATCCAAAAATTCGTCAAAACATTCTTTAACCGCCAACTACTCAAAGGATTCGACATCACAGGAACATCACAAGTCGACGTAAAAGGATACTTCAAACTCCCATCTAACATCAAAGACAAATCCCTCACCGCACTTCTGCCAGCATTCGTTAACCCACACACCAAACTAGATATCAAAGCAATCGGCAAAGCAAAACTCTCCTCATACCAATACCTCGGCTCAAAATTCGACTCCTTCAGCTCAGAATTCTCATGGAACAACGGCAACATCTACCTAGACAAGCTAATCATGACAAACCCAGACGGATACCTCAAAGGCAGACTTCTATTCAAAAACAAAATCATCACCTACGAGACAGAAACCACACTACCAAAACGCACATTCTCACCATTCATCAAAAAAGGAACCAAAGTAGAAACCGCCATCAAACAAATCAAACTAAACCCAAATTCAAAAGTATTCTTCAAATCTAACGGAACCATTAACGCCAATGACCTCACTGACTGGGTCTCTGAAGGACAAATCTCACTCACAAAAGTCACATACAATGGACTCTACGCAGAATCCATAAAATCAAAATTCCGCTGGCTAGACGAAACCCTCACAGCCAATGCCAAAATCAAAAACACTACATTCAAAAACAACGCATGCCAGACCCTAAACGCAGCCATCATCTGGAAAAACAACACCCTCAATGCAAACATAATCGCAACCAAAGCAAAACTACAATCACTCAACTTACAATCACTCAAAACATCCCTCAGCCTAAAAAATAAACAAATTAAACTTACCAAAATCATCGCCAAACACAAAACAGGCAGCCTCACGGGAACATTCCACACCACAAAAAAATACTTCCACTTCGACTTAGTATCATCACTAGACCCATACTCCTTCATACCATTCATTAAAAACAAACAAACAACAGAATTCCTATCCCAAGCTAAAATCCACCCAAAAACCAAAAGCTTCATCACCGCTAAAGGAAAACTCAACCGCACTGACATCAAAGACTGGGAATCCCACGGCCAAGCCACTTTCACAGAACTACAGTTCAACGGAGTCGACCTACACTCCATTAAATCAAACTACAAAATAAACCACCAAGGACTACTAGCTACCAATAGCCGCATCGTATTCGATTACACAAACTACGCACTACACAAGCTATTCAAAGGATCTCCCAGAGGAGTCGCAAACATCGACAGAACCTACATCGACAATAATCAAAAAACAGCCACTCTCACCGGCATCAAAGGACGCGCATTCCCAGCCCAGATCGCCAGACTCTTCCACAAAGAAGTCGCAGACCACATAGAAGAATACCAATTCAATAACATCCCTACTCTCATCGCCTCAGGTGTCTTCGACACCGTAAAACGTAAAACCAAAAACCAAAAAACAAACTTCATCTGCAGCATCTCATGCCCCACTGCAACCACAAGATACAAATTCCTAGACGGAAACCTCGAACTAGATAATTTCTCAGCAAGCATCCATATCATCAAAAACAAAATCAACGTCAGAAAAATCTACGCACAGCTATTCGGTAACGGCATCGCCAAAGGAAACCTATACTTCACCATCCCAGATAATGGACCACTCAAATACCACGGAAACATAAACTGGCAAAACATCGACTTCAGAAAACTAGGCATCACCTACAACTTCGATGAAGTCCAAAAAGGAAAACTACGCGGTAATATCCAGTTCACAGGTATAGCAGACAAAATCAACACACTAAACACCAAAAAAGGAACCATGGGAACATTCGCACTCGAAGACAGTAACCTCGTTTCCATACCAGTCCTCGGACCAGTCAGCATCATCGTCAACCCCTTCATCGCACCCATCGCAGGTAACAAAGCTCTCAACGAAAGACTAAAAGACATCTCTGCCAGATTCAAAATAGTCAACGGTGTCATCATCACAGATGACATCCAGTCACTCACTCCAAGCCTCACCTTCTTCGGAGAAGGTGCCGTCAACCTCAACAACGACAAAATAGACATCACCATCAGAGTCAACTACAGAGGACTACTAGGTAAAGCCATGGAACTCGGCGCAGAAATAATCAAACTCCCCATACACATGCTCAGAGCACTCTTCCTAAACAAAAAACCCGCAGAAACCGGCCTCATCCAAGTACGAGGTCGCGGACACTACAAAAACCCCATCTGGAAACTAGTCCCATTCGACCCCCCGCGCGACTTCAACGTCCCCCTGTTCAAACCAGGAAAAGCACAAACCATCCCCCAAGCCACCACCGTTGAATAACGTAACGTAATTAGAAATATCTACACCACACACTAATCATCCATACCGATAGCATATGCATCATCAGCCGATACTATAACCCGCATCGGCCGACAACAAACCTCACAATCATAATCCATCTCCACCACACCACCATCAACATCACACAAAGTAAACCCAAACCACTCAAAGCAGCTTGGACACTGAATATCTATCATCCCATCAGACATATATTCCTAACCTAACAACACACTTCCCCTCTCATCAAAAGGCACCCAGAGCAATGAAACACTCTGCACATCTATATCCTTCTTATAAGGCTTAACCTGAACCACCTCCAGATCCAATGCCGTCGGATCAAAACGATTCGAAAGTTCATCCAGCTCCTCACGCATCTCAGCCTCCAGATCCGCTATCTCATCACGCAGATCATCCACCCTACCCTCAGCTCGCCTCACATCCCCACTCTGCTTCCTTGACCTACTATAAGAATTAGCAGCCGTCCTCCCCCTACTTATAGTTGTCGCACTCAGCTTCCGCTTACCAAATATCATCCCAAGAACAGCCCCCACCACATTCCCCGTAACCTGCATCTTCGCATTAGATGCCTCTGACTTCTCCCTATCTAAACTAGCCTCAGCCCTATCCAGCTGACCCTCCTTCGTCTCTATCTTCTTCTCCAGCTTCTTACGTAAAACCTCCACAGCAGCATCCCGCATCTCACGCGCCTCATGAGACAAACGCCCACGGAACTCCCCCTCACTCTCACCCATCTTCGAATACTCCTTCAACAACTCAGAATAATAAACATCCACCCTCTCATTTCGATACACCCAATCCGCAAAATCCTTCTCCACCCCCTTATAATTATCCTCACTCATCGCAAAACCAGGTAACTCATCATAACCAGCCTCCCGCCTCGGCTCCCTATCAAACTTCACCAAAGGCAAATGACACTCCACATTCTCACCCCAGTCCACTCCCTCATCACGCATCGCATTGATAAACCTCACACGCCTTGCACCCTCCACCCCTGTCTTCGTAGAACTAAAATGAACCATAGCCTCACGCAGCAAATGCGGCCTATAAACCACTCCATCAGCATCACCAGAAAATGGCAGAAAACTCTCACTCACTCCACTACCCACAGCAGGCCGCTCCACAGACCTCTTATCCACCACTCCACCAGCAGACGGCATCCCCATCGGATTAGATCCGGCAGCCACCACAGAATCAGACACCTCAAACAAACCACGCTTAGGATCCATCAACGTCTTAATCTGCCTCCGCGTCATCGGCCCACGTAAATAACTCATCACCCACCGCACATGAAACACCACAGGACCATCCTCATGAACATTATTCATCAAAAATACCCTACTACCCATACCAGCCAAAAGCTCCTCCATTCCCCGCCTATCAAACCCGCCATCCTGACTCGCAGCAGCTCCCTCCAAACCATCCAGAACCCGCGCCTTATCTCGCTCAGTCTGTAACCTACCCAGCCACCATGTTCCAATGTTAGACAACGCCTTATAATCCAAATCAACAGGATTCTGAGTCGCCAACAAAACCCCAAGACCATAAGCCCTAGCCTGCTTTAACATCGTCATCATCGGCTTCTTACTTGGTGGATTCGCCGTCGGTGGCAAATAACCATAAATCTCATCCATATACAACATCGCACGTAAACTCGTCGTCCCACTCTGTGCTCGCATCCAACCTAACATCTGATTCAACAACAAACTCACAAAAAACATCCGCTCACTATCATTCAAATGAGATATAGAAAAAATCGACACCCTAGCTCGCCCATCATCATGATACATCATCTTCTGAATGTCTAATGAAGGACCTTCCATCCACGTTGAAAAACCAGGACTCGCCAACAAATTATTAAACTTCAATGCCAACTGCTGACGCTTCTTACTCGGATAAAAACTCTCCAAATCAATAATCCCAACCTTCCCAAACCTAGGCTTCTGAATATTCCTAATCAATGACTCAATGCTCAAACCCTCATCAGCCATCCACGAATTCTGGAAAATAGAACCCAGTAATATAGCCTCAGCACTCTGAATCGGATCCGCATCCACCCCCACCAGAGACAATAATGAACTTACCGTACTCTCTATCCTCTCACCAAGCATCTCACCATCATCCAGCACCTCAAACGGAGGAACATCCAATGAACCCAGTATACTCACAGGCACACCAGCCTTACTACCAGGAGTAAAAACATTCACATCCACCTTATCCCTAAACTCCCTCACTCGCTCCTTACCCTGCCCCCACTCCCCTAAACCATCCTCCCACATCCTAGCCGTCTTCTCTGCATGCTCATCAGCAGAACGCCCCTTCTTCGCAGCATCATCCTCATTAATCCACGGCCTAAAATCCTCACCCCTAAACTCAGGAAAAGCCAACATCATATTCGCTATATCACCCTTAGGATCAATCACAATTGCCGGAATATTATCCATCGCAGCCTCCTCCAATAACCCAATACAAAGCCCAGTCTTACCAGAACCAGTCATACCCAAAACCACTCCATGAGTCACCAAATCCTTAGAATCATACATCACCAACTCATCCTCAACCTCAGACCTCTTTATATCATACTCACGCCCCAAATAAAACTGCCCTAACTTCTCATAATCAGATCTCTCAATTTTCATGCCATAATCCATACCTAAAAAAGCCCGTATGAAAAGCCACAAGATACTAAATTTTTAATAGCACACCACTAACAACCTACTCAAAATAACAAACCTAACCCATTATTATGTGGCTAAAATGTCACCATATGTAAAATGTAAATATACAAAAATAAAGAACCCTGTTCATACATGCAAACCATCCTAATCATAGAAGACGAAATCGATATCGCAGAACTCATCACCTTCAACCTAGAACGTAATCAATTCATCGCAGAATCCGCTCACGATGGCCAAGCCGGCATCGACTCTGCATTCCAAATTCTACCAGACCTCATCATCCTAGACCTCATGCTCCCTAAAAAAGACGGCTTCACCGTCTTCAAAGAACTCAGAAATGACGACCGCACCAGACAAATACCCATCCTCATACTCACCGCAAAAGCACAAACAGAAGACCGCATCGCAGGACTCGAAATCGGTGCAGATGACTACCTCACTAAACCATTCAGCCCCAAAGAACTAATCCTCCGTGTCAAAGCCATCCTCAAGCGTCACAACAAAGCATCCAGCTCATCCACCTTCGAATGCCCACCATTCAAGTTCAATAAAAGCACACTCCAGCTCTTCGCTGAGAACCAACTCATCGAACTAACCGCCACAGAATTTAAACTCATGCTCTACCTCTGTGAGCGCTCAAACGCACCCCAAGACAGATACACCCTTCTCAAAGAAGTCTGGGGATACCACGATGAAGTAAACTCACGCACCCTAGACACACACATGAAAAGACTACGTCAAAAAATAGGAACCCACGCCAACCTCATCGAAACCGTCCGCGGTGTCGGTTACCAAATCGTATCCCAATAAACACGCCATAATAAACTAATGGAACCCGCCACCATCATCCTAACTATTATCTCCATAGCAGCACTCACAAGCTGCATCATCATCTGGAGTCACCTCACAAAACGGATCTACTCAAACCAACAATCATACTCAAACAAAAGAGAACAACACGAAAATATACTCACCAAAACAGAAGCAGAAAGAAGTGAACTTAAAATACTCCTAAACTCATTCGATGACGCACTCATCATCACAAACAAAGCAGGCATCATCCAAGTCTCTAACAAAGCAGCCAACAAACTCTGCCAGCGTAGCAACATACGCGGAAAATCTATCTCATCCACTCTCCTAGATCACGAAATCTGCGAATCTATCACCAAAGCAATAAAAAATAACAAAGCAAAAAAACAAAAACTCATCCTCACCAGCTCAAGCTTCGGACAAACAGAAACCATCGAAAACTCAGCTTGGATAATAGACTACTCTCCACTACCAGTTGATTGTAAAACCCCACTCCACAGAATCATCATCAGAAACGTCACCTCAGAACACCGCACAGACCAAGTCAAAAGAGAATTCGTTGCTAACGCCTCACACGAGCTACGCACACCACTTGCCATCATCAACGGATACCTCGAAAACCTCATCGATGACGACATCCTAGAAAACCCAACCATCGCCAGAAAAGCCCTCACCACCATGCGCAAACACAGCGACAGGCTAGCCCAGCTCATCGAGGAAATGCTCATTATCTCAAAACTAGAATCAGGAGCTACAACTCAGCTTAATAAAGAACCATTCCTGCTTAATGAAACCATCTCCACAGTCATAGACAGACTCTTACCCCTAACCCAAAAACAAAACGCCAACATCACAACTCACTTCAAACCTGAACACATCCCATTCACAGGAGACGCATTCTACTGGGAACAAGCCATTTATAACCTCATCGAAAACGCCCTCAAACAAAACGCCAACACCCCCATAAACATCAAAGTACACGCCGAAGTAACAAATACAAAAAAAGACAACGACTATAAAAAACTAACCATAAAAATAACAGACAACGGCAAAGGAATCCCCGCAGCTCACCTCCCATATATATTTAACCGCTTCTACCGCGTCCAAAAACACCACTCACAGAATCAAGTCCGTGGAACAGGACTCGGCCTCAGCATCGTCAAACACGCCATCGAAGCTCACGGAGGAAATATCATAGCATCATCAACACCAGGCATAGAAACCACCTTCAAAATAACCTGCCCCATCAAAGAATAATCCACACCAACAAAGCGTCAAAAACATCCACACACTGTAAAATACAAACAGCATTTTACAGAATAGTATGACAAAAAGAGAATAGAATTTAATGTCTATATCTAAATTTAATTGTTATATGACCATATGCAGCAAATTTTATTCAACAAGATATGTTTCAGTCTCACTCTATTGTTTTTATCGCTAAATAGCGCAATAGCAGTAAAGATTAAGAAAGAATTGCCCCTCGTCCCCTACCCAAAATCCCTTGAACTAAAAAAAGGCACATTCACACCCAATAATAATCTTATCTTCACTTATGATAAAAGTGAAAAATCCATACACCAAACAGCTCACACTTGTGCCGATGACTTTTCAGCTCTAGGCTATACAGTAGCTCATAACAAACGTGTATTGCGTGAAAAAGATCTTGAAATAAAACTCATCTTAAATGACGAAAAGCAACTTGGTGATGAAGGTTACAAGCTAAATACTCTAGGGAACATTTCTATCACTGCCAATAATAACAATGGCTTGTTCTGGGGCACCAGAACACTACTGCAATTATTAGCAAACGGCCCAGGTAAGCCCGTCCCCCATCTAGAGATAAAAGATAGCCCAGAGTTTGAATACAGAGGCCTCATGGTAGATAATGCCAGGCATTTCCATAGTATAGAATTCCATCTGAAAACGATTAAAAAAATAGCTTCCTATAAACTTAATAAATACCAAATCCATTTTAGTGATCACCAAAGCTACACCTTACCCAGTGATCTATTTCCCTCACTACCAACTAAAGGTAGACACTATACGAAAAAGGAAGTTAAACTACTCGTTGAGACCGCTAAAAAATACCACGTAGAAATAATACCAGAGATCGATGTCCCAGGACATGCGGGTGCCTTAAATAGAAGTTTAAATTTACGCTGTAAAGGCGGCGGCCACAGGAAGCTCTGTATCGGTAAAGAAGAAACATATAAAGCACTTGAGAAATTATTCGCAGAAGTCATGGCCATGATCCCCGGTAAATACTGGCATCTGGGAGCTGACGAGGTTCATTATGACGGCAAAAGTTGCACAGACTGTGTCGCTGGCATGCAGAAAAAAGGCTTTAAAACAGGTGACCAGCTTTTCAATAACTTCATCAACCGCATGCATAATCTCATTAAAGCTGACGGCCGTAAAATGCTTGTATGGGAAGGTTTTAATCCAAAGGTATCACCACTTGTTCATAAGGATATCATAGTTTGCCCCTTCGACATAAAGCACAAAGGACGCATGCCTAACCATTATTTTGAAGCAGGCTATAAATTATTAAACACCTCATGGACACCACTCTATGTAGCAGACAATATTTATGTAACCACGCCAGAGATAATAGCAAAATGGTCACCATATATGTTCGGCGCGGGCCGCAGTCCACAGCCCTACGCATATTGGAAAAAGTATAACCCAGATCAGTATAAAGGAATAATCCTTGGCGCTCAAATGTGCTCCTGGGATATTGAGGAAAAAGCAGAGGAAGGCCTATTATTTGGATCAGGTCCCGGCTTTCATAATTACGGCAGACCAGGCCCTAGAGTTCAAATCATGGCCGAACGCGTCTGGACAGGCTCAGCCACCAGCCCCAAAAGCCTATTAGAAAGAGTGCATGCTCACTACTGGTAGAGCTTTCTTTATGAACTTAACCAGACTAGTTATACCATTTTAACTGTTAGAATGGATTGATAGCACAACAAGATATCAAGAGTAGCAAGGCAAGAGGAAAGCGCATAATGGACTATGCAACTTATGAATAACGAAGCTAATCTTGATATATTGTTTTGCACTTCAAAAAATCAGCTCTCCTGCTGTTTCCAAATATATTGAAACTACTATCAACCAAGAATAACTGTAAAAATGGTATTACTCCAACAAATGAAACAAATCAGACAACCAGATAAAACGTTTTATTCCTATCATGGAGTGCCTAAAGAATCAAGCCGTCATCATGACTGAGTAACAAACCAGATCGCAGAAAAAATGCCAACATCCACTCTACACGTGAAACACCTTCTAAAAGACCTCACTACTAACATTTACCAGCCCAGTTTTGCCAATTAGTAGAACATAAATAAGAATATTCACCCTCCCAACAAAATATTTACCACACGCCCCCACTCATCAAAATAAGTGATTACCTATCATCAGGACTGTAAGGAGGAAAAACCAATATCCTCTCACCAGGCTTACTCCACTTCAACCTCTCTCGCGCTTTTATCTCTAAATAACGAGGATCCTGCTGTATCGCCCTATACTCCCTGTCAGCACTATCTTTAGCATCAGTAGCCACCTTAAGCTTGTCCATCCACTCACCGTGATAAGTATCCTCCAAACTATCAGATTCCGCCAAACTAGGTAAAGCAGTCACAGGTAAAATCGCACAGACAACAATGATCAACAAACAAAGCGCAATACGATTAATCATCGCCATCTGCGCGTTTCTTGCACGCAGACGTTGATGACGAACGTACTGTTCCATTTGTTGATCTGTCTCTTCTTGACCCATGTTGCACCTGAAATAAATAACTTAATTATTAAGCTATCTAAAAATTTTACATATTGCCAGCATAAATAGCATCCTCGCCTAAAGCCTCCTCTATTCGGAGCAATTGGTTATATTTAGCTATACGGTCAGAACGGCTCATAGAACCAGTCTTAATCTGCCCAGCATTAGTAGCTACTGCTATATGAGCTATAGTGCTATCCTCAGTCTCTCCTGATCTGTGAGATATCACAGAATTATATCCATGTATCTTACCTAGCTCAATAGCATCAAGAGTCTCAGTCAAAGTTCCTATCTGGTTCACCTTGATCAATATAGAGTTAGCAACCCCTAGATCTATCCCCTTCTGCAGAAACTCTACATTAGTCACAAACAAATCATCACCTACTAATTGAACTTTATCACCTATGGCATCAGTGAGAGCCTTCCAGCCATCCCAGTCATTCTCGTCGCATCCATCCTCAATAGAATCTATAGGATACTTCTCAGAAAGCTCAGCCAAAAACGCAGCCTGCTCCTCAGAACTTAGCTTCTGTCCACCTTCTCCCTCAAACTTAGAATAGTCATAAACACCATCTTCAAAAAACTCAGATGCAGCACAGTCCAAGGCAAAAGTAATGTCAGAACCCACCTTGTAACCAGCCTTCTCTACTGCAAGAGAAACCGTATCAAGTGCATCAACAGTGCCCTCAAAGTTAGGCGCAAATCCACCCTCATCACCCACAGCCGTACTCAGACCTCGATCATGGAGAACCTTCTTCAAACTATGGAAAATCTCTGCTCCCATTCGTATCGCCTCACTAAAAGTAGGCGCACCAATCGGACGTATCATAAATTCCTGAAAAGCTATCGGCGCATCAGAATGAGATCCCCCATTAATGATGTTCATCATCGGCACAGGCAAAACCTTCGCATTAGGACCACCCAGATACCTATACAGCGGAAGCCCAGCAGAAGATGCCGCCGCCCTAGCTGCTGCCAATGATACTCCAAGTATAGCATTCGCTCCCAGAGACTTCTTGTTCTTAGTCCCATCAAGATCAATCATTATCTTATCCAAACGCGCCTGCTGACTTGCACACTGCCCAAGAAGCGCAGGCTTAATCGCATCATTCACATTCGCAACTGCTGTAAGCACACCCTTTCCTAAATAACGTGATGTATCACCATCACGCAGCTCACACGCTTCATGCTCACCAGTGGATGCTCCACTTGGCACAGCAGCACGGCCAAAATGACCATTCGCTAGCACCACATCTACCTCAACCGTTGGATTGCCTCGTGAATCAATGATTTCACGACCTTTTATATCTACTATACTTGTATCTGACATGTTTTTCGTTTTAATAAATTTTTACTTGTAAGCCTTTATTCCCTTTACCGTCATTGACGTCTTAACCACATCAACAGTGTCTCCCACCTTGGCCCCTAACAAAGACTTCGCCATCTCTGAAAGATAAGAAATCACATTATTATCAGGATCAGAGTCCCACGCACCTAAAATAGTGATCTCCTTCTTCTCACCAGATGCATCCAGATTCACAACCGTACCTATCTTCACTGCATCAGGCTCCACATCCTTAAAGTCCGTCCCCTTCACATTACTCAGTGACTTCTCATAGTCAGCCTTACGCCGCATTAATACCTTCTGGTTGTCCTTAGCCATATGATACTCAGCATTCTCCCGTAAATCGCCATAAGACTTAGCTATCTTAATGTCCTCCCTATTCTGCGGAATCTGATTATCTACCAAATCCTTATACTCAGCCTTCTTACGGTCAATACTATCCCATGAAGAAATCTGACCACTGTTAGTCTGCTCTGAATCAGCACCATTTAATAACTCCTGAGTCTCAGGTGCCACCTTAATAACACGTGCCATCAAAGACTTCCTATCCAGCTCAGGAAAAATCTGTCCCTGATTCAACTTACGCCCAAAGTTCTTAGACTCATTCACATCAGCCTTCTCAAGTAAATCAGCAATAAGATCCTTTTCATCTATAAAATAAGTCTGCAAACGTGAACTCTTACGCGGCCCATCATCCATAGCATCCCTCTCAAGCAAACTCAAAATCGCATTCCCCACCTCATGATCAAAAATTGGCGCTGCCAGCTTTGCCCTCTCACGACATATCCATAAAAGAGAATCAGGCCCCAAAGTCCGCCCAGTAACATGCCCCCTCAAATAAACATATAGAAATTCACTCTTCTCATTCTCAATCAACAATTTAGCTATCTCAGCAAGACCACGCGGCCCCACTATATCAAATATAGCCAAAATCTCCTTCACCCAAGTATCTCCAAACGCAGCTGGATAAGCCTCAAATACCTTGCGCTGTCGCGCCGCAGGCAAAGAACCTAACTCACTCCCTATCTTGGAACTCTCAGTCTGCACAAGATCACTCAACCGTAAAGCCGAATCCTCCAAAACCAAATTATCAGAAACCTCCATCAAATCATCCCGGCCTACTAACAAATCTAAAGCCTGACCCAAATGTAACTTTATCCCCTTACGAACAGTCGAATCAATATCAGATGCTATCTTAGCCTGTGACTCAGCATCCTCACTAACATGACTAAAATCCTTTATAATAGCCTCCAGCGCACGCGCCTTAGTCTTCAAATCCTTTGCCTCAAAATAATCAGAAACAAGCGACTCCCCAGCTGTCAAACTCTCATCCCTCAGCACCAATGGATCAGTCCTCTTAGTAGGAACCACAGCAGCGCGGCTCTCTCTCAGTGCCTTCTTAGCTCCCTCCCACCACTTCTTGTAATTAGCCTCTGGTATCACAGACCCCACTAACTCACGCTCCAACTGATCCAACTTAAGCGAACCACCAAGACTCTTTAAAATCCTAACCACCAAACCTACTGGATCCTTATCCACCATCCCTCTAAGCTCACCCATAGACTCTAACTTCTGTGCACGGAAATGATCCCCATCAAGCTCAGTCGTCTTCTGTAAAGCAAGCTTCAAACCCATCTCCTGACCCTCATTATACTCAAAATCAATAACCAACTTACCACCCTGTAAATCCCATGACTTAACCTTACCCGCTCCCCAGTTCTTATGTAAGCAAAACTTTCCAGGTGCCAATTGGGACAATCTCTCTCCGACTTCATTTGAAATCCGGCCTGCTTCAGTTAATTTAGCTACTTCAGGGTGCATCCAAACAACCTGCTAAAAAAATATATAATTTGCAAGGTAATAGCATAATTATTTCAAGACATCAAACCCATAATCAAACAATCCAAAAAACTAATAATCATACAACCTCGCACCAATAAAATACACACAACTCCATACCCACCAACAAACCAACAAAAAAACAACAAATAATAAATGCATAAACCTCTATACCCCCTAAACCACGCAAACTAAGATCAATGCCTCACCTAAACTAGTAATAGCACCTTCCATAGAATGAAACTAGTCAGACAAAAAACGCCCACAGCTCTCCAGCTAACAAAATCACTCCAAACTAATCATCTAAAAAACCAGTCAACGGACTCGTAGCAGACGCCCTATCTTGCTGCTCAGGAAGCCCCATTTCATAAGCAGCTCTACCTGATTCCACTGCATACTTAAAGCACTCGCCCATCCGCTCCGGATCACTAGCTATCGCTATCGCAGTATTCACTAATACAGCATCAGCACCCAGCTCCATTGCCTCAGCAGCATGACTAGGCGCTCCAAGCCCCGCATCAATAACCACCGGAACTGTAGCCTGATCAATAATAATCTGCACAAGATCACGCGTCACCACCCCCTTATTAGAACCAATAGGCGCCCCCAGTGGCATGACAGCTGCCGTCCCCACCTCCTGTAAACGCTTCGCTAAAACCGGATCAGCATTAATATAAGGTAACACCACAAACCCCTCTTTAACCAAAACCTCAGCAGCCAATAACGTCTCAACAGGATCAGGCAAAAGATAAGTCGGATCAGGATGAATCTCAAGTTTGATCCACTTAGGTAACCCAGCAGCCTCAGCCAACCTTGCCAACCTAACCGCCTCACCAGCATTCATCGCACCACTAGTATTCGGCAAAAGAAGATACTTATCAGAATCAATATATTCTAAAATATTAGCAAACGGATCATTTTCACCACTCAAATCAGCCCTCCTCAAAGCCACAGTGACAATCTCTGTCCCACTAGAAGCCAGCGCATCACGCATCACCTCATTAGACGCAAACTTCCCCGTCCCCAACATCAAACGTGAATCAAACTCCCTACCAGCAATAATCAATGGCTCATTTTTCATATTATATAAATCTCTATTTTAACCCCTATAAACATGAGCCCTCTGCCCCCTTACACCCAAACCAGTCACCTTGAAAACTTTCCCCGCATGCTCCTCTTCCTCAGTCTTATGAATACCAGTAGTCACATACAAAATATCCAAACCCTCACCACCAAACGCACAAGCAGTCGTCTCCAAACACGGCAAATCAACACGCCTTAACTCATCTCCAGTCCTACCATCATAACATATCACACACCCGCCATGACAAAAAGCTACCCATAGATTATCATCCTCATCTATCGCCATACCATCAGGAGATGCTCCCACACTAGCCGTATCCACCAGCTCTCTTCGATTAGATATCTCACCATCTTCGTAATCAAAAGCCAGAACCTTCAACTCCGGTGTATCTATATAAAACATCACACCACCATCAGCTGACCACGCCAACCCATTCGAATTAGTCACACCAGAATAAACCTCAGTAATCTCACCACCACGTGACAACCTATACAAACTAGCATCCCCCTTCTCCTTAACTAAACTAATCGTACCAGCAAAAAAATGCCCGTCCGGTGAACACTTCCCATCATTAAACCTATTATTCTCCTTACCAGACTCAGGATCCCCAATTCTAACCAACTCGCCACTCTCAGCCAAATAAGAAAAACCACCATCACCAGCTATCACCATTCCACCAGACTCCCTCGGCACCACAGTACCCACACGCTCTCCCACTGACCACATCTCCTCACCACCCGGATTATCCGGATCCAGCCGGATCACCTTATGCCCCTCTATATCCACATAAAAAAGCGCTCCATTATACCATAACGGGCCTTCGCCCCACGTTGAAATGTATCCGTCGATAGGTTCTACTTGATGCATGACTACATTTAAGTCATAGATTATGCTACTGTCCAGCCAGCACCTTGATAAATATTTATCCCACACATATTCATGCCAGATAGCCCAAGAGAACATTTCCTCAGCAACCTCGCCACCCCACTCATCAGCGAGAAACTTTTTGAACAAGTACCAGACATCGTTTTCTGCATCAAAAACCTCAACGGAACCTACATCTCAGCAAATCAAGCATTCGCACACAGACTAGCCCTCACATCATACAGAGACATCATCGGCAAAACAGCCAAACAACTATTCCCAGAATACCTCGCTAAAATCTACGAACAACAAGACCAAACCGTATTCTCTACAGGAACTGAAATCAACGATCAACTCGAACTAGTAAACACCAGAAACCAATCCATGGGCTGGTACCTTGCCACTAAAATCCCACTCAAAGACAACAAAGGAAACATCATAGGACTCGCATCCATCTCACGCGACCTCCAAAAACCAGCATATGATGACCTCAAATTCACAGATCTACTTCAAACCGTTAACTATATCCAAAAACAATTCTCAGAACATATCAAAATCTCAGAACTAGCATCCAATATAAACCTCTCAGTCGTCCAACTCGACCGCAGAATGAAAAAAATATTCAAACTATCAACCGCACAATTCATCAGAAAAACCAGAATCGGTGCCGCCTCCAAAATGCTCCAAACCTCAGACAAATCAATCGCACAAATTGCTCAAGAATGCGGATACGCTGACCAATCAGCATTCACACGCCAGTTCAAACTCACAGTAGGAATGACCCCAAACAAATACAGAATCCATCAATCTAACTTCTCTCCACACTTCCGGCAATAATTCGCATCAGCCAAATGACCATGCACACCACAAGCCCCACATGCCCGAGACGTCTCATCAGGCTGATTATCCGCCTGCATCATAGCACTACTCACTATACCAGTAGGCACCGCTATTATTGCATATCCAGCTAAAATCATACACGTAGTCAAAAACCTTCCAAGATCAGTAGCCACAGTTATATCACCGTAGCCCACCGTCGTAATAGAAACAATCGCATAATAAATACTAGCAGGTATACTAGTAAACTGAGTATCAGCCTCGCGCCCCTCCACAAAATACATCAAAGTCCCAGCTATCACCGAAAACACCAAAACAGCAAAAAAGAAAACCGTAATCTTAGCCTTAGATTTCCGCAAACCAGACGCTATCACCTGCGCACCCTTAACATGCTGAACCATCTTCAACACCCTAAATATCCTCAATAAACGCAAAATCCGAATCACCGCAAATCCATGCGTCCCCGCAAAAACCATCGCAAGATACGTCGGCAAACAAGACAACAGATCAATCACACCAAAAAAACTAGTAGCATACTTAATCGGCCGCCTAGATACCCACAACCTAGTCACATACTCAATCGTAAAGAAAATCGTAAAAAACCACTCAAACACATTGAGCAACGAACCATACCTCTGCTGAAAAGGCACAACCGTCTCCAGCATCACAGCCAACACACTAAAAAAAATCGCCCACAGCAAAACCACATCAAAGACCTTCCCAGACGGTGTCTCCGCCTCGAAAATAATCTCCCATACCCTCTGCTTCAAGCCATCCCTCTCACCCTCAACGCGCTCTCTTTTTTCTCTTCTCATCAAAACTATAAATCACTTTCGCCTCCAATGACTCACCTTAGAAACACCCAACTGAAATTTCCTAACATGATCCCGGATTGTAAACACCTCATCAGCATGCCTAATGCACTCAAAATCAGGCGACAACACACCCTGAAGCCACTCCCAGCTATCCCCATCCGGGATATTCTCCTTTAAAGTAAATTCCTCAGACCACGAAAAAGGAGTAGCCAGAACCAACTCGCCACCCTGCTTTACCAAATCAGGTAAACGCCCCAAAAACTTCATCGGATCCGGTAACCTACAAACCAAATTAGCCGCATGCACACGGTCAAAACCCCTAAACCCATCCGGCAAATTCATCGCATCACCCTCAGCAAAACTCACACTCTCCCTCACAGAACCCTCTGGAACCCTCGCAGTAGCCGGAAGAAAATGAACACCCTCCTCCTGATACTCATACCCCATCTCACCATTCTCCTGCAAATAATTAGCAGTATCGATAAACAACTTAGAAAAATCTATCCCTATCACCTTACCAGAAGTCTTACTCAAATGAAACGCTGAAGCACCAACAGCACAGCCAACATCTAAACTCAAATCAACCCGCTTCTGTGTAAAATAACTCACAGTCTGCAAAGGAAAATCCAAAGCCGCTAACTTACCAAAACTCCACGGCATGCGCTGATCATGCTCACCATAATGCATCAGTAAATAATCACTCAGCACCTTCTTCGATTCATAATTCATAAACCAATCCTCTCTAACTGAACCCCAAAACTCAAGCTCAATTAATCCCCCAACATAAACCAACACACAAACTACCACAATACGCTCAAACAAAACACCAACCGCCCACTTTCGCTCATCTAGAAATCAAATTCTCCCCAAAAAAATGATACCAATCTTGCTAAAAAAACTAACATCAATTCATAAAGAAAAATATACTACAAACAACCTGAAACACAATCAAAAGCAACAATCAACACTTGCTAAAAAACCTCAACCCTATACACCACAAGCCATCAACATCAAAACCACTACCTTACGACTAGCAACCAGCTTAAGATGTGACATCACATCAAAGGTAGTGATCTAATACTGTTCACTTAAAAATCACATACTCAGATTCATTATAATATTTTTTCTCTGTTTTACCTGTTTGAGTTTTTCAAACACCAACGAAAAAAATCATATAGCAACGCTCCAAAAACAAGTTGAGCATTTAGAAGCAAGGCAAAAGGTTTTAGAAAGTGAAATGGAGAAAGATGATTTTTTGCGTCAAGAAAAAGAGAGAAATCATGCAAAGAAATTCACAACAAAACTTAATCAACCAGGATTAATCTTACTTCTCAGTGCTGCGTTTTGCTCACTATGGGCTCAATATACACAAAGATCATCAATCCTCTGGTTTGCCCTCGGCTTTTTCTTAGCTCCCATTACTATTATCGTATTACTGTATAAAAGTTCTAACGATCTCAATAACGGCAAGATGAAACCCTGGGACCAATAGGCAACAAACCAATAAAATCAGTGAATAAATAAGCTAACAGGTTCTAATACCATTCAAACTGTTAGAATGGATTGATAGCACAACAAGATAGCAAGAGTAGCCAGGCAAGAGGAAAGCGCATAGTAGACTATACAACTGACGAATAACGAAGCTAATCTTGATATATTGTTTTGCACTTCAACAAATCATAAAAAACTTTCACATTTCGCTTGAATCACCCCACTCACCCTTCAACCTCCTCCACCTAAACTAACAACTAAATAATCATTATGGCTACTAAGAAAACTAAACCTGTATGGGAAAAATCCATGCCCGAAAAACAATTCCAATGGATGAAAGAAATAATCGCAGCTCCCAGCCCAATAGGACTAGAAGCAGCCATGTCATACGGAGTACTAAAACCATTCTTTGAAGATATAAAACCTAAATCCTGGGCCATCCACCAGTTCAAAGGAAACGCAGGTATAGTCCTAGACTCCCACCCAGGTGAAGATGACCGCACATCCGTTATGATTATCGGACACGCTGATAAAATCCGCCTCCAAGTCCGCAGCATCGGAAGCGATGGAAAAATCTGGGTGAATAGCGACTCATTCCTCCCCTGCACACTCATCGGACACGAAGTCAAACTCTTCTCTCAAGACCCTAAAAAACCAGGTAAATACAGACTCATCCAAGGCGGAACCATAGAAGCTCTCGGCGCCATCCACTTCTCAGAACCAGGACAACGCACAGGCGACAAAGGCATTAAACCTACACAGCTATACCTAGAACTCCAAATGCACGGTGAAAAATGTAAGGAAAAAATTGAAAAACTCGGCATCCGTGCAGGTGACCCCATCATTCTAGACAGACCCATCCGTAAAGGATTCACTAAAGATACATACTACGGCGCATACCTAGACAACGGTCTCGGCTGCTTCATGGTAGCAGAACTAGCTCGCATCTTTGCCAAAAAACCACTCAAAAATATCCGCATCCTCTACACCATCGCCACTCACGAAGAAATCGGCAGATTCGGAGCCACCGCCATCGCAGGTGAAATGAAACCAGACATCCTCATCGGCGCAGACGTAAATCATGACTATGATGCAGCTCCAGGACTCGGTGCTAAAAAAATGAACCCGCTCACAATGGGTAAAGGATTCTCCATCACCGGAGGATCCATCACCAGTGACTACATCTCATCACTCATAGAAAAAGCATGCCAAGCAAATGAAATCCCATACCAAATGGACATGTCAGGAAGAGACACCGGCACAGACGCCATGGCCGCAGCTCTCGCTGGTTTCGATAGCGCAGCCATCTCAGTCGGATTCCCTATCCGTAACATGCACACCATCTCAGAAACAGGACACACATTGGATATCCTCGCAGCCATCGCAGGCATGGAAGCCACATTCCTAGAACTCGATAAAATGAACCGTAACAAAGGCATCTCACGTGACGACCTCAAAAATAATCACGCCAGACTTGATAACGTTTCAACTCTCTAACACAGATAAATAATTAAAATCATCACAGACTAAGCATAACACGTCTAATCAAATCGTTGTTGTGCTTAGTCTTTTTTGTTTGCTAGCCTCCACCTAATAAATAAAATCACATCAAACAAAAATTACATCATCCCCATATCAGCGAACTAACAGTCATCCAACTCAAGACAACATGAAAAAAAAAGCCACTAAATCACCCAAGATTAACGAAAATACTGAGCTGAAGCCATCAAAAGAATTTTCTAAAAATGCTCGCGTCAAAAGCATGGCTCAATACAAAAGGATGTACAAAGAATCCATCGAAAAACCAAACACCTTCTGGGCTCGCGAAGCCAAAGACCTAAAATGGCAAAAAAAATGGGACTCCGTTCTACAATGGAAAGCACCAAACGCAAAGTGGTTCAGTGGCGCTAAACTTAACGTCTGTGAAAACTGCGTTGACAGACACGTCGAAGAAGGAAGAGGAAACAAAGCAGCCATCATCTGGGAAGGAGAACCCGGAGACAAACGTGTCATCACCTACCGTCAACTCCTACGTGACGTCTCAAGATTCGCTAACGCACTAACAGCTCAAGGAATCAAAGCAAAAGACAGCGTCCTCATCTACATGCCTATGACTCCCGAGGCCACTATTGCCATGCTAGCATGCGCCAGAATCGGTGCCGTGCACTCAGTTGTATTCGGAGGATTCTCAGCTGAATCCATCAAAGACAGACTCGATGACTCAAAAGCCGTTGCTGTCATCACATGCGATGCCGGATGGCGCAGAGGATCCACAGTACCACTCAAAGAAAATGTAGACAACGCACTCAAAGGAAACAAAACAGTCAAAACCGTTATCGTCCAAAAACGTATCGGAAACGAAGTCAAAATGAAGCGTGGACGTGATAAATGGTGGGATGATGTTACCAAAGACATGCCCGCCACACACAAACCAAAAGGATTTAACGCAGAACACCCACTATTCATCCTCTACACTTCAGGATCCACAGGAAAACCAAAAGGCATCCTACACACTTCCGCTGGATACATGGTAGGCACATACACCACCTCAAAATACATCTTCGACATGAAAGAAGATGACGTCTACTGGTGCACAGCAGACGTCGGCTGGATCACTGGCCACTCATACATCACATACGGCCCACTCCTCAACGGCGTAACACAGATCATGTACGAAGGCGCTCCTAACTACCCAGACTGGGACCGCTTCTGGAACATCATAGAAGAATACGGAGTATCCATATTCTATACCGCGCCCACAGCCATCCGCGCATTCATTAAAGCAGGTGACCAACACGTAGATAAACATGACCTCTCATCACTCAGACTTCTTGGCACCGTCGGTGAACCAATAAACCCAGCTGCTTGGCTCTGGTACCATGAAAAAATCGGGGGCGGCAGATGCCCTATCGTAGACACATGGTGGCAAACAGAAACAGGCGCAGCCATGATATCTCCTCTCCCAGGTTGCACACCCATCAAACCAGGAACAGCTACCCTACCATTCTTCGGTGTCGATGTCGCCATACTCGATGAAAACGGCAACGAGTGCAAACCAAACACTCCAGGAAAACTAGTCATCAAAAAACCCTGGCCATCCATGCTCAGAAATATCTACGGTGACAAAAAACGCTACAAAGACACATACTGGAGTGACTACAAAGGATACTACACAGCCGGTGACGGAGCACTCAAAGACAAAAAAGGGAACATCTACATCGTCGGCAGACTAGATGATGTCCTAAACGTCTCAGGACACAGACTCGGAACCGCAGAAATCGAAAGCTCACTCGTAGCCCACAAATCAGTCGCTGAAGCAGCCGTCGTAGCCAAACCACACGAAGTCAAAGGAGAAGCCATCGTCTGCTTCGTTACCCTCAAAACAAACATCACTCCATCACCCGCTCTTAAAACCGAACTCAGAAACCACGTAGGTAAAATCATCGGAGCCATTGCCAAACCAGACAGCATCCACTTCGCCCCCGCTCTCCCTAAAACACGATCAGGAAAAATCATGCGCAGACTTCTCAAAGAACTCGTCAAAACCGGAAATGTCACAGGCAACATCACCACTCTCGAAGACCCAAACGTCATCGAACAACTCAAAAATATCATCAAAGAATAATACACCATGACGAAACGACAGTTCATCATAGCCTCCCTCCTAAAAAAAATAGGAATCCAGAGAAAACAAAAACGCCTGCTAGCCGCAGCAGATGAACTCCACCTGCTCAAACAAGCCGGCATCGTTCTCGGCCGTAATGTCTGGCAAAATCTCGAAAATATTGAATATTACAAAGTCAACTACTGGAGCATCGACAAAATCCAACAAGAAATCAATGTCTACGACCAAAAAATCAAAGACATCGAAGAAGAAATTCAAAACATCAAAAAACAACAAAAAATCAACTACAACCAAGTCGAAAAATCAGACCCAATAGTAGAACAACAATACAAAGAACAAAAAACACTAGTTGATGAAATAACTACCGAAATAAAAGCAATCAGCAACGAAGCCACATACATCAAAAGAAGCTTCGACGGAGCCATGGCTAAACTCAAAGCCATGACCGAAAATGATAATATCAACCAAGAACAAGAAAACATCGAACAACTAAAAACCAAATTCCTAGAACTCAAAAATAGAAAACACGAAGCTGACCAAAACCTCGCTAAAGAATCTGCTACCCTCAAACAATTATCTACTCAACTAAGTAAATCAAAAAAAACATACAAAGACATCTCCGCTGATAACCACGATGTCATGGCGAAAGCCAACCAATCACTCAATACCTATAAATCCAAAATAGGACACCTCGAAAACGAAGCATCTAACCACTACTTCGAAATCGGAGAAAACATCAGCGTTGACTGCTTCATAGATAATGACTGCCGCATAGCAGTTAAACAACAATTCAAACTCTGTAAAATAATCAGAGCACTCAAAAAATCAATCGACTACAACAGCATCCTAGCCGACAGATAATTGCACAGTAGCTGTAAATTTCAAATCATCTGATAAATTAGAGGCGCAACCTGTCAGACCAAGTCACGCTCTTTACAACTAAAACAGCGGTAGACTATCGGCTATTGACTAGCCCCCTCATCAAACTGAACCTGCGGTTCTACCGCATCTAGCTTTCCGAAGTAGTTCTTCAACTTACTTTCGAGTTCACCTAGCCCAGAAGAGCAATTTTCGGAAGTAGATATCGCCTCCCTACAACAAATAAAACCCCGCTCTGTAGGGGCTGAACACGCCTCACTAGAAGCCCTCAATAAACTTGAACTCACAGAAATCCTCCAAGAAGCAGGCTTCAGTCAACGCCAAACAAAAGAAGCACTCGCCAACATCATAGGCCGCATGTGCGCCCCACGGAGTGAACGAGCAACAGCTCAATGGCTCAAGTCAAAAAGTGCTCTTGGTGAACTACTTGAATACAACTTCTCAGCCATGCCTCTCATGCAACTCTACCGAGCCTCTGACCGGCTATTAGCCAAGAAAAGCATGATCGAAGACAAACTCTTCAGCCGAGTCCAAGACCTCTTCGAGCTATCCTCCACCATCACCCTCTACGACCTCACCAATACCTATATGGAAGGCGAAGCCATGGCGAAAAATCCGAAAGCAAAACGAGGAAGATCCAAAGAAAAACGTAGTGATAGCCCACTCATCACCCTTGGAGCAGCGCTCGATCCCAGCGGGTTCCTCAAACGGACAGAGATCTTTGAAGGCAACGTCAATGAGGCCTCCACACTACCCAAAATCCTCGAGCAACTCCAAGCCAGTAAAAACGCAACAATCATTATGGACGCAGGCATTGCCAGTGAAGAGAATCTCCAATGGTTACTAGAAAACAACTACAACTACCTCGTTGTTAGCCGAGAAAGGAAACGCAGTATGGACAAGGAAAAAGCCATCACCATCCAATCCGCAGGCAACCAAAACATTCATCTACACCGTCAACTCAGAAGCCACGAGGAAGAAATTAAAATAGCCTGTTGGTCAGAACAGCGAGAAGCAAAAGAAAAAGGCATCATTAGCACCAAGAAAACCGCATTTGAATCGGCCCTCAACAACATCAAAGAAGGACTGCAGAAACCACGAACCACCAAAAAACAAGGATCCCTCAACCAGCGCATTGGACGGCTCAAAGAAAAATACAAAACCGTCTCCGGCCACTACCACATCGACCTAGAATTAGACGAAAGCAAAACCATAGTCACTGAGCTACACTGGAAATACCAACCAAAGCAAGAAAGTAAAGCCACCGATCCGGACGTATACACACTACGCACTACACACAAAGACTGGGGAGACGAAAAAATTTGGCGCACCTACACCATGCTCAACGATCTCGAATCCGTCTTTCGGAGTCTCAAGTACGATCTCGGCATGCGTCCCATCTATCACCGTCAAGAAGGCCGCTGTGATGGGCATATATTTATCACCGTCCTCGCCTATCAAGCCGTGCAAGTCATACGTCGCCAACTCAAAGAACACGGCATCAATAGTAGTTGGACTAGCCTTCGAGAAATCCTCAATCAGCAACACCGCATCACCGCAACCTTTAAACAACGAAACGGAAAAACCCTCCACATTCGACAATCCACAAAGCAAGAAGAAGAGCTAAGTCATATCTACAAAACGCTCAATATAACCAGTAGCCCAGGAGGGCTTCAAAAAGTGGTAAATTAACAAAAAATCACAAAATGTAGTGCCAGACGAACAATAAAAACCTCTTAACTCCTTAACAGTTAG
>CALGZA010000070.1 GCA_937934595.1 uncultured Verrucomicrobiales bacterium
TCTATTAAAAATGTTACGCGCACTCATCATTATCCTTTTATTTGCGTCCCGGGCAATGGGGGGAGATCATCTCTATTTACGTATTCTTCCGCAAGAGCATCGGAAGCAGTTAGATTCCAAGACCATTTACGATTATTTTGCATATGAAGACCGTGAGCCGCGCGCCATAGTATTGCCAAGCATTCGGTGGAAGCTGTCTGGCGGAGGTCCAGCGCACCTGATCAAAGAGTTTAGAAATCTGATCAAAGGTGGTATCAACGTAAAGAAGCTTAGCGCCGAATTGGAGAAGCTAGTAGATCGTAAAAACGAGCCGATTAAGATCCCTAATACAGATGCTGAGAATGTAACTCAACTCTTGAAGATCCGATGGTCAGATATTTACTTTTTGATAGGAGATGATGAATTTGTCACCTTTGGGGAAACGGATGAAGGCTATATTGTTTGCACTAGGAGCGAGTCCGGTTTCATCGCTCGACCAAAGAGAGAGAACAAGTCGGAGTAGGCAATCGGATACGCGTCGAGAGTTTTCGAAGGCTGCTTGCTTCGATCAGGAATTTCTGGTTGACTAATGTCACTTAGCATCAGCGTATCTGATCGCCTATCCTCAAACATTCTGCTAAATAAATATGAAACTGCTCATCCCTACTCTACTTCTAATAACTCGATTAATCGTATTTGCCGAAGAGGAACCACCCAAATTGCCGCCAGATTTGGATCAAGTAAAGACTGGTGCATATTGGGAAGAAGGTGAGAAACGGGGGTTTGTCAGGTTTGTCACATTCGTTAGAGGTTTCGAGAACATCCGCCACAAGATTGTGATTGAATGGACTCATACTCCGGTCGATCCGAATAAAGGGTTGTCTGTCCTGTCTAGAGTGGTAGTGAAAGATATTCCTGATGTATGGTCTGTAGGAGAGGCGACATTTCTTCATAAAGATAAGAAGCAGTTCATAGATTTCTCAGCTGCTAACAGCTATACGATGAAAGAAGCCAAATTTACGATAGAGCTTCTCGGAGTGGGGAAGATAGCTGTCACTAAACAGAACAAGGCAGAACAAGGCGGCGCTGGGTAACCCGCTACTAGCCTCAATTCGAAGCCGTAGGGCCGTGAAAAAACTAAACCTGAATCGAAAGGGTGCTCCCAGTAGCGGGTGCTAGGCCTTTGACGTTGATGTGGCTGAAGTTTTGTCAAGTAGATACAGTTCTCTTTCTCTAAGATTTTTATTTTCGTTAACTTTACGCGTTGTTTCGAGAACAACAAAGTAGAAGTGAAGTGGCTGGGCTTAGCGTGGTATTCGCGCAGACTTGGTATGCTAATATACGTGGACTGGCTACCACAGTTTTTCGTCTTCACCGATGATCTTTCACACTCTCTTGAAACCGAATACTCACACGATATTTCAACCGGCTAACTCATCAGGCCAATTCCTAACCACGTCTTCGTTTGACAAGTTTACTCTCTTCGATGTAGGTTTAAAAAAGTATAGCTTACAGGTTTCTACGGTTAGGAATCGGCTGTGCCTGAACGTTCTACTAAAAATATGAAATCACTAATTTACTCAATCCTCACTCTTGTAATTAGCATGTCCTATTCTAATGCTGATGCCGATGAAGAAAAAAAGAAGACTGGACTGGTTTCTGTTTATCTTGATTCAATAGAATTACCAGGCACGACCTTGAGAGTCCAAAATACTTATTTAGGTTATAAAAGAACTGGTGATCAGAAGCATAGTTGCATAATAGGGCATGAGAGAACCAGACTAGGAGGATCTGTTTTTATACCAGTTATTAGATTGCCAGCACTAACAAATGATAAATATTTGGTTGAATATAAAAAGGGAGTTATAACGGTTACAAATGCGAAAAAAACTAAATTATTTATGTCTATCGATATTAGTGCCATTGCACCAACTGTAGTTACGGAAGATTTTGATGAAGCTGAGCATATTAAAAACTCCAGACAAATTGGAACTAAACAATAAAAATGCAGAAACAAGGCGCAGCAGTCTAACTGCTGACTGCGCTCAAATTTTTAAATTCAATGAAATCTATCAACCTTAATTTCTTCGTTCACGCCTGTTGTCAGTCAGCGTTTGCTATGCGAGGACGTTCGCTGAGTAAATGAGAAGCATGCCCCAGCGTTCAAAGTGTATGCTCATTAGCAGCGGTCTTACCCTTGCGTTCGCATCGTCTGCTGGAGCGCATGGATTCGCTCGCTTCTCTTCCACGCCAATTTCGCCACCGGCGGGTTTTGAGTGGGTGCGCTGGGCCTATATCGCGGTTACTGTCGTCTTAGGTTCACTTCTTGTGTGGCGTCTGACTAAGGCTCGCCTGACCACGGTAGTTGCATTCGTGATCACGGTTATTGGTTCGGGAAGCCTCACACTCTGGGTCTTGGGTCGATTCTGGGCGACACAGTCCACGGCGCCAACGCCTGGTCTAGGTCCTGCATCTACACCGTTTTTGGGTTTTGGCTGGAGTGAGGTAGGGACAGTCTTCATCGTCTGGAACGTGCTTGGACTTGCTGCAATCGTAAGCTTCGTTGTGTTGGGCAAGAAGCTGTTTGGTGGTCGAATCGGGGAGACGGGTCGAGTGCGCCTTGCTGCACCACTTTTGGGTTGCTATCTCTTGGGAGTGGTCCCCTATGTGGCGACTGGGGCGTTGACACACGGCTGGGCTGGTAGCTACGCGCATCGCGGATGCGAAAGCAATATCAAGGCGATCTACGACGCACTTGACGAGTATGTTGCAGCTCATGACGGACGGCTTCCAGCTGCCACAAGTTTCTCAGAGGTATTTGAGTTGCTTGCCCCATACTTCGAAGCACCTCGAACCTACTACAGAATGCCTTCGGATACATGCTCGATTGGAGGTGCCTACGAACGCGAGCCGAAGACGTATCAATGGGATCCTACTTTTAACGGGCTGTCCATCGAAGAGGCCGCAGTGCGGATGACGCACTCACATGAATTTCCGATCGATTGTCCTTATCATGAGTCGATTGTTCTTCGAGCGGTAGACTTTCGATACTATGATCTTGCCTTCGAAAACGAATAGCAGCGAACAAGCCATTGATCTCAACACCTGCCCCTAGGGGAGTCGAGAGTATCATGAACATTCGACCATTAATCCAGAAATCGAAGTTCACCCTCGGTCAGGTATGAGATGACTTTGAGGTTCTGCTAAAAATGATCACGTCCAAAGTATCGCTATGATGAAATCTGTAAAATATATTACATTCTACGCTTGTTACTCACTCATCGCTTCTGGGTTAACATTTTTAATATTCTATATGTTTTTTGAACAGATTGAAGTTGCCTCAACTGGTTACAATTCATAATTTTATGGATTACATGGCTGGGCATATTCCTTCGTCGAACATGATGATCTCTCAAGAGAGATCATGGATTCAGGGATAAATATAAGGAAGGAGAAGCTTTTTGGGATCAATGGATTCAAAGACTCTGCTGAAGGTGTTCTAGCAAGGTGTTCTATTGGGGAGATCAATCCATTTAGCAGACCATGCTTCATTGGCATCACAGAACTCTTCCATAAGATCATACCTAGAGACTCCGCAAATAATATAGGTGTAAGCGATGAATATGATGCTTCTAAAATGATGTAACGTATTTCTACCAGAGCGAGGGTCAGTTAGTGAGCTGAAAGAATTAAAGAAAGGAGGAAAGCCTCCTGGGAAGTCAAATTTGTTTGGATTTCCGGGCATCTGGTCATGATGAAGCATCTAAAATCCTTGTACAATCCTAAATACTAACTATTTGTCCCTAGTGTGAAGTCCCTAACCGGATACTTTTATTTATTAGCATTTAGTGGGTTTAGATTTTAGGAGTGGGGTATTGGCTTATGGATAGTGTTTAGTTAACGGGTGTCTTTTACGGGGGGTGGAATGTTTAGCGGGTGGTTAGAGTTTGAGTCTGTAGTGGCCGGTTAGGGGGTAGGTGAAGAGTGAGTTTTCTTCTTCTGCTCCGCTGCCAATGTTGTGGATGATGAGGGGGGTGCCGTTTGTGGTTTTGCGGTCGCTTACGATCATGATGTGGGGGAGGTTTCCTAGTCTGCAGGTGACGATGTCTCCTGGTTTGTAGTTGGTGGGGTTTTTGGTGATTTTAAGGGCGAATCCTTTGCGCTTGAGGAATGTTTGTAGGTTTGGGACGCGGCGGTGGTCTATGTTTTTGTCTGGTCGTTTGAGTCCCCAGATTTTTGGGTATTTTGAGAAGTTTCTGCGCATGTCTAGGTGGACTTGTTTTTGGAGGTCGTATTTTAGGGCTGTTCTGAGTGCGCGGATGAGGACGTCTGTGCAGACACCTTTTTCGATGGGGATGTCACCCATTGGGTATGGGATGACTGCGTAGGCTGGGTTGTAGTCTATGGTTTTACCGATTTGGGATCTGGCGGCTTGGACGATTTTGGTTGCTTTTGATTGAGTTTTTGGAGGATTTACTTTTTTTGTGGAGGGTGCGGCTAGTGTGAATGGGGTGAGCGTTGTGAGTATAAGGATGGTGGCGAGGGTGGTGATGAGTGGTGTGGTTAGAATTTTTTTCATGGTCTTAATGACTACGGTTGGTTTTGTTGAGGCTTTCATATTTTTTGGTGGGTTTGAGGATTTGGTAACTATCACTTGCAAATTCTTCTAGGATATAGCATGGAGTGGGTGTGACTATGATGACTTTAACGCTAATTGTGGCAGCCTTTCTTGCGGGATTGGCTGGTGTTCTTGGTGTTCGCTCTGTTTTGGGTGATGGTAGGCATACACGGTGGACGAGTGTTTTGATGTTGGGGAGTTTTGGTTTTCAGTTGATCTGGCTTGGGGTGCGTGGTGAGTTACGAGGGAGTTGTCCTTTGATGGATGCTGGGGAGATATTGGTATTTTTGGCATGGTCGCTGACGTTGTTTTATTTGATGGTAGGAGCGGCTTATAGGGTGATGTTGCTGGGGATGTTTTCTGCTCCGTTGGTTATGGTGATGTTGTTGGTGGCTATGTTGCCGGGGATGCTGGATGTGGATCCTGTGCGTCAGGAGGGGGTTGATTATTGGGGTGAGATGCATTCTGCGATTTCTGTTTTGTCTTATGGGGCGATGGCTTTGGGGGCTGTTTCTGCGGTGATGTTGCTTATTTTGGATAGGTTGTTGAAGTCTGGTGAGTTACGTTCTGGGTTGTTTAGGAAGATGCCGCCTATTCATACGATTATTGGTTCTGTGGTAAGGTTGACGGTTATAGGTGTTAGTTTTCTGAGTTTTGGGTTGGGATGTGGTTTGATGATGGGAGCGATGGGTGGTGGTCATTTTTGGGTGGCATTGTTTGTATGGTTGGCTTATTTGTTGTTGTTGGGGGTGTGGTTTGTGCGTGGTATGACTCCGAGGAGGATGTCTGTTTTTGTGGTGTTGCTTTTTGTGGCGTCGTTGTCGGTTTTTGCTGTTCTCTAGGTTATGACGATTTTGAATCTATTTTGCTTAGGCTTAAATCATGAGACTGCGCCTGTGGAGGTGCGGGAGAGGTTTTCCGTTCCTATGGAGCAGATAGGTGCACGTAGTAGGGAGCTGAAGATGCTGGATGGTGTGAGTGAGGCTGTGGTGATTTCTACGTGTAACCGGATGGAGGTGTATGTGGCTGCGGATGGGGATGATCTGGAGCATGCGGAGAGGAGTGTGAAGGATAATTTGGGTGTGAGTGAGGGTGATGGAGCGCATTTTTATGAGCGTAAGTCTGGTGATGCGATGCGTCATTTGTGTAGGGTTGTGAGTGGATTGGATTCGATGGTGCTGGGTGAGACTGAGATATTTGGTCAGGTAAAGAAGGCGTATCAGTTTGCGTTGGAGGCTACTGCGACTGGTGGTGTGCTGAATAAGATTTTTCAGAAGTCTTTTGGTGTGGGTAAGAGGGTGAGGACGGAGACGAGTATTCAGAATGGGCAGACGTCTGTGGGGAGTGTGGCTTTGGATTTAGCTGAGAAGATATTTAGTGATTTGAGGGATAGTACGGTGATGGTGATAGGTGCTGGGGAGATGAGTAGGATAACGGTTCAGAGTATGGTTCTGCGTGGTGTGAAGAAGGTATATGTGACGAATCGATCATTTGATAAGGCGGTGGATCTAGCTGCTGAGGTGGGTGGTGAGGCGGTTAAGTTTGATGACTGGGCTAGGGTTCTGAGTAAGGTTGATGTGGTGATTTCATCTACTGGTGCGACTGAGCCTGTGGTGCGTGTGGCAGATATAGAGGTGGTTCGTAAGAAGCGAAGGTATAGGCCATTGTTTATGATAGATATAGCAGTTCCTAGGGATATAGAGCATGAGGTGGGTGAGATAGAGGAGGTGTATTTGTATGATTTAGATGCTTTACAGAGGCAGGTGGATGAGGGGCAGGCGAGGCGAAAGGCACAGGTAAGTGAGTGCGAGAAGATTATTGATATAGAGGTGAAGAAAATAACAAACCAATAAGTGATAGAGTGATGATGTCTGATAGTGAGAGTATATTGAGTGCTGGTGTGAAGCGGCTGGTAGTGGGGACGCGGGGGAGTGCGCTGGCGCTGGTCCAGGCGGATATGGTTGAGCGGTTATTGGCGGATCGGTTTCCGGAGATGGATGTGGTGCGGAGTGTGATATCTACGACTGGTGACCGGAGGACGGATGTTCCTTTGAGTGAGGTGGCTAAGGTGGAGGGTGTGCTGGATAAGGGTGTGTTTACGAAGGAGCTGGAGGTGGCTTTGGAGGCTGGGGAGATTGATTTGGCTGTGCATAGCTTGAAGGATGTGCCGACGGTTTTACCTGAGGGGTTTGAGATATGTTCGGTGTTGGAGCGTGCTCCTGTGAATGATATTTTGATAACGCGTGAGGAGGGTGGTCTGGTTGGTTTGAGGGATGGGGCTGTGGTTGCTACGAGTTCTGTTAGGAGGCAGAAGATGTTGAAGTGGTTGCGTCCTGATTTGGAGTTGATAGATATACGGGGTAATGTTCCTACTCGGTTGAGGAAGTTGGCTGAGAGTGATGTAGTGGATGCGATTGTTTTGGCTGAGGCTGGATTGGTGCGGTTGGGTTATGATGCTTTGGGTGTGATGGAGACTGAGGCTGGGGTGGTTTATGGTTCTATGATAGATCCTGAGAGTTTTCTGCCTGCGGCGGGTCAGGGGTGTGTGGGTATAGAGGTGAGGGAGGGAGATGAGGCGACGATTGCTTGTTTGAAGGAGATATGTCATGGGCCGACGTTTACGCGGATTTGTGCTGAGCGTGAGTTTTTGCGTTTATTGGATGGTGGTTGTCATACTCCTGTTGGAGTGGCTACGCAGTTGTTTGGAGATAAGCTTTTGATGGAGGGGATAGTTTTCCCTGAGGGTGATGTGGTTTCTGAGCCTTACCAGGCTGAGGCGAGTGGAAGTGCGGGTGAGCCGCTGAAGGTGGCTGCGGCGTTGTTTGCGGGTTTGTCTATTTGATGTTAATGAATGATTATGAGTAATGAATTGAAAGGGAAGCGCGTGGTTGTGACGCGTGCGTCGTCTCAGGCTGGTCAGTTAAAGTTGCTGCTTGAGGCACGGGGTGCGGATGTTCTTGAGGTGCCGACTATGAGGGTATTTCCACCGAGGACGCTTGATGCTCAGAGGGATTTTGTGGATAGTGTCTCGCATGTTCATACTTATGATTGGTTAGTTTTTACGAGTGTGAATGGAGTGGAGCAGTTTTTTGATGCTTTTTTTAAGGCGTTTAAGGATGCGCGTAGTATTGGAGGTGCGAAGATAGCTGCTGTGGGGCCGAGTACGGCGGCGATGATTCATTCTTACCGTTATGCTGTAGATCTGATGCCTTCTGTTTATGTGGCGGAGGAGTTGGTTAGGGAGTTTGCGGATAAGGAGAGTGTGGAGAACTTGACGATGATGTGGGTGCGTGGAGCTGAGACGCGTGGTGTGGTGGCTGGTGGTTTGGCTGCTCTGGGAGCGATAGTGGATGAGTGCATTGCGTATGAGACGGCTCCTGAGACTGAGGATGTGACTGGTGATAGGAAGCGGATGAATGATGAGGGTGCGGATTATATTTTATTTGCTAATTCTGCTGGTGCGAGGAATTTCTTTGAGTCTGGGAATGTGCTTCCGAGGGGGTGTAAGGTAGCGAGTATAGGGAAGATAACCTCGCAAACTCTTCGTGATCTGGGGCAGGTAGTGGCTGTGGAGGCAGCTGAGAGCACTATGGAGAGTTTGGTGGATGCTATATGTGTGGATTAGTGTTTAGCTGAGTGCGTGATTGGATATGGGTGTTTTTTTTCTCGTGTTCATGAGCTTGTGATATGGTTTTTGAGAAGTTAGTAGCTTTAGCGTTTGTAGTGCTTTAGTTTGAGCGATTCAAGTTTTGGGTTAGATGGCTATGCTATTAGGGTGGGAGCATTGGTGGTTTTTGGGGCTGGCTTATTCGCTTCGCCATTGATGTGGGTTATAGTTTTTTATGACGAAGCGAAGGGGGGGGTGTGTCTTTAGTGTTTGGTTTTGATTCGTTCTTTTTTGTTTGCGATGTATGATTTTACTTTTGATAGATCATAGTCTGAAGCTTGTTTTTGGAGGCTGAGGCTGAGTTTTTCAGCACGTTCTAGATCATTTGATTCGAGTATTTTGACGAGGTTGTTGGCGTCTTTAATGTATTGTTGGATGGTGGTTTTTTTTATGAGTGGGATGGTGTGAAGTGCTGGGAGGAATTCTCCGATGAAGAAGGCTTCCAAGAGTCTATCTGATGCAGCGTGGATTTGGTTGTTTTTGAAGTTGTTGTTGAATGAGCTTATTAGGATTTCTGTTTTTCTGATGGCTTCTTCTGCTGCTGCTTCTATGCCGTTTATAGTTGGGTTGACGGCTAGGGTGCCGGAGAAGATTTTTTTTGTGTCTATTTCTTTTTTAAGCGGGTGTATGGCGTCTCCACCTTTGTAGATTGACATGTAGAAGCGAGTAGCTATGATGCAGTGTTGGAATCTGCGCTCAGCGAACAGCTGGACGATCATTGATTGGAAGTTTAGTTTAGATTGATGACTTTCTTTGATGCCTTTTCGATTTAAAGTTCTGAGAGTATTTTCTATTTCAGTCTTACGTTTGATCATTTGTTTAGATTGAACGTTTTGATGTGGTTTTACCCCTTCAGCTGGGTTGCTTAATTTTATATGGCCTCCGAGCATTCTGAGTTTGTTGGTGATTTCATCACGTTCTTTTCTGAGTTTTTTTATTTGTCTGCGGCTTGAGAGGATGTGTTTTGTTGTAAGCTGAGCTGAATAGACTGTGTTAGCGATTGATTTGCATATTTTGGCATCACCTGGGTATTTAGCGGCTTTGCCTAGAAGTTTGTATGCTAAGTTGGGTCTGGATGATCTGTTTCTCTTATAGGTAAGTAGGTCGAGAATATCTTTGATGGTATTGCGGTATTCTATGGCATCCTTTTTTGAGAGTGTGTCTGTAATTAGGTATACTTCGAATAGGAGGGCGATATTTTTATCGCTCATGCTGTGGGTTTTGTTGCCGTGTTTGAAGGTTTTGTTTGTGAAGTCGAATTGTGTTATTTTTGAGCTCAATCCGGACGGAGGGTTTTCATGTTGGCTGTGGGTTGTTGATTTTCTGGCTGGTTTGGTGGCGGCTGGTTGTTGTTGAGCGATTGATGTGCAGATGGAGCTGGCAGATATTAGGCTGATGATGTTGATGATTTTATTCATAATATGTGTGTTATTTAAGGTTGATTCAGTGGGATCTAAGATATTTTTACGATTTGGTTACAGGTTTGATGTGATTGTTTTTGATTCTGTTTGTTTTATTTAACGAATATGAAATGTTTTTGATAGATGAGGCTATTTGGTTACGTTTTTTGCTATGTGAAGCAAGGAGCTTTGTGCTACGTTTTAGATGTAATGGATGATTCTGAAGATAATGAGGGAGAGGATAAGAGGGGGGATAGGGAGAAGATGCTATCTCATGGCTTTGCGAAGACGCGCAAGAGCTTGATAGCTCGTCTTGATAATTGGGAGGATCAGCGGACTTGGGATGATTTTTATCAGACGTATTGGCGTTTAATATATTCTGTGGCTTTGAAGTCTGGGTTGAGGTCTGAGGAGGCTTTTGATTGTGTTCAGGAGACTATTTTATCTATAGCGAAGCAGAGTAAGAAAAAGATGTATGATCCTGAGCAGGGTTCATTTAAGACGTGGCTGATGAATATGACACGATGGCGTATTAATGATCAGTTTAGAAAGCGGAAGAAGGATACGGCGATGTCTGCTGGATTTGAGGGTGATGAGACGAGGAAGACGGCTGTGATAGACCGGGTGGAGGATCCGAATGGTGATACGCTGGATCGGTTATGGGATGTGGAGTGGAAGCAGAATTTGGCGGAGGCTGCGCTGGATAAGGTGAAGAGTCAGGTATCACCGAAGCAGTATCAGATATTTGACTATTATGTGGTGAAGCAGTGGGATGCTAAGAAGGTACAGGATTTATTGGGGGTGAGTATGGCCCAGGTGTATTTGGCGAAGCATCGGGTAGGTTCTGTTCTGAAGAAGGAGATCGCTAAGTTGGAGAAGCTGTAATTTGTCATAGAGACTTATGCCTGCCATGATTAGATCCGAGATTAAGATACCAGACCATGAGGTTCTGCGTAAGATTGGTGGTGGTGCTTATGGTGAGGTATGGATGGCGCGAGGCGTAACTGGTGCGTTGCGTGCTGTGAAGGTGGTTTGGCGTGAGGATTTTGAGGATGAGCGTGGTTTTGAGCGTGAGTTTGAGGGGATATTGAAGTTTGAGCCGATTTCCCGAGATAATCCGGGGTTGGTAAATATACTACATGTTGGGCGTGGGGATGATATTGAGAATCCGTTTTATTACTATGTGATGGAGCTGGGTGATGATGTGAATACGGGTAATGATGTTAATCCTGTTGAGTATGAGGCGAGGACGTTGTTGAGTGATTTGAAGGCGAGTGCTGGGAAGCCACTGGATGTAGGTTTTTGTGTGGAAGTGGGTAGGCGTCTTGCTGATTCGTTGAATTATCTTCATGAGAAGGATCTGGCGCACAGGGATGTGAAGCCTGCGAATGTTATTTTTGTAGAGGGTAAGGCGAAGTTGGCTGATATAGGGTTAGTAGCAGCGAGGGGGCAGCAGACGTTTGTGGGGACGGAGGGATTTGTTCCTCCTGAGGGGCCTGGTTCTGGTCAGGCAGATATTTATAGCTTGGGTAAGGTTTTATATGAGATGGCGACTGGAAAGGATAGGTTACAGTTTCCTGAGTTACCGGATGGTTTACCTGAGGTGAGTAATAGGAAGCAGTGGCTGGCGCTGAATGAGTTGATTTGTAATATATGTGATCCTAAATTAAGTAAGCGGACCATCAATACAGCGAGGAGGCTGTCTGATTCACTATCTAAGATAGAGCTTGGTAAGAAGGTTCAGATGGAGAGTAAGCTGGCACGGCTTAGGTTGTTGTTGTTATTTTTGGTGGTGTGTGGCGCTGTTTTTGGGCTGTATCATTTTAAGCCTTGGTCTGGTGACAATACTGTTGATTTGAGTGATCAGGTTATAGTGGAGCCTGCATATAAATATGAGGAGTGTTCTGTGCAGTTTTTGTCTACTCCTCATTATGCTGAGATAACTGGGCATGGGCAAGAGGGGGATTTATTGACGAATACAGAGTTTTTTAAGTATAAGCCTGGGACTATTTTGAATTTGGTATTTAAACTGGATGGTTATAGGTTGAAGAAGGTTAAGTTTGTTGTTCCAGATAAGGAGCTGGAAGTGGTGAATGTCATATTGGATACTTTTCTGCCACCTAAGAAGAATGAGTATTGGTCAGATTCTTTGGGGGCTAGGTATGCGCCGAAAATTGGTTTTCATGAGTCTGGTTATGTTAGGAAGGTTCATTATGATCAGTTTTTGTCGATGAAGGGTGATGACGTGAAGGTGGATCAACATATTATTGAGAAATTTAATGAGCAGGGTAAGAGAGGGCGAAGAGTTTTGATGACAGCAAGGACGGCGAAGGTTTTTGCGTCTTGGTTGGAGAATGATGCGAAGTTACAGGGTCTGTTAGAGGAAGATCAATGTATTGTTTATCGGCAAGATGTTTCTAAGAAAAAACCAGGAGGTAAGAAGCCATTTTTATATCCGACTATATGTATAGCTAAGCAGATTCCTTATGCTGGGCTTGAATTGACAAGTAATCCTGAGGGTGCAAGGGTTTATATTGATGGGGTGTATGTGGGTGTGACGCCGATGAAGAAGCAAAAGTTGAGGCCAGAGGATATGTTGTTAGAGTTTAGTCTAGATGGTTATAAAACGAAGATGGAGAGAGTTGATTTATCTGATAATGAGGTAAGGCAGTTGAGTGTTTCTTTGGTGCAAAATAATGGGGTTGTTTTTGATCAGTTATGGATAAATAGTTTAAAGGTTAAGATGGTGCCATTTGATGATGGTAAGTTGGTGTCTGTATGGGAGGTTAGGGTTAAAGATTATAAGGATTTTACGAAACAGACGAGGCACAGGGCTTCCGTGTCTCCTGGTTTTCCTCAGAAAGAGGATCATCCTGTTGTTGGAGTGAGTCGTTCTGATGCGCTTGCGTTTTGTAAGTGGTTGACTGAGAAGGAGCGTAAGGAGGATCGTATAAGTGCGCGCCATGAGTATAGGTTACCAACGGATGTTGAGTGGAGCTTGTTCTGCGGTATAAGGGATGAGGAGGGGAGGAGCCCAGTGGAGCGATATAGGGAATCTGGAACTCTTGATAATTCAGGGCTGCGTGATTTGTATCCTTGGGGAAGGGATTTTCCTCCAAGGGATAAGGTTGCTAATTTAGCTGATAAGGCAGCTGCTAAGGCTGAGGGAGTTCCTGCTAACAAGACTATTTCAGGTTATTCTGATGCTTTTACGAATACGTCACCTGTGGGTTCATTTGCACCTAATGAATTGGGGATGTTTGATGTTTCGGGTAATGTGTTTGAGTGGGTTATGGATCCTTATATGGAGTCTAACAAGGATTTAGGAGTTGTAAGGGGTGGTAGCTGGGCTACATTTCAATCTAAGGAGCTATTTAGTAGGAGTAGGTTTACTATTAATATGGGGGTAAGAGATAATCAGTATGGTTTCCGAGTTGTGCTTGTTAATAAGCAGGATGAGGTTGCTGAGGATGGAGAAGGTGAGGGTGAAGATGGCAAACAAGACGCTACTGAAGAGGCGGGGGGATTTGAGGAGTAGTTGATTTTTTATATTCATAACTCATTATTTTCCAGTTTGATGAGATTTATTGTAAGCGTCTTTAAATTGGGCTACTAGCCAAAATTCAAAATTACCATAGTCACTCCTGCTATGATTAATTTATCTTTATCAGCCATAAAAATTCGAATTATCCTTCCTCCTATCGATATGCGTAAAAGCTTCGACGGTCTATCAGGTGTCCTACGTGACTTCAAAATGGATAAACTCAACGCCCAATACCTCTACGCATTCTCTAACAAAAGAAGGAATCGTGTTAAACTTCTCTACTTTGATCGCACTGGAATCTATGTAGTGGCTAAAAGACTAGAACAAGGAAACTTTAGTTGGCCTCCTGCTGGCAAAAAAGACGAACAAGTCTTACCACTCGCTCCAGAAGCTCTGCAACTCTTGCTAGATGGTGCCGATCTACGTGTATAATTTGTCTTGTCCACTTAGTCACAATAGTCTGGAACAGCAATGGGTGAATGCTCGTTATCCTAAGAAAGCACCAGAACAGCCTACAGGAAAGTAAGTCTGACACATTGAAACCGCCGTGCTACGGATCCGTATGGCCGGTGGTGTGGGGGGTGGCGGTTAAAATCCGTCACCTACCTGATTCGGTGCTTTTTTAGGTAGGCCACGGAATCTGGCGAGTTGCCCCTAATCTGAGCCTCCTCCAATGGGGTGGAATAGTCATCAATTCTAGTTCGAATGGTAAGATCAGCTCCGCTCTCGACGAGAAGGCGCAGCGCCCCAACGTCGTTCCTAATGGCAGCGTGGTGGGCCGGGGTGTAGTCGGTAACCCCTCGAGCGTTGATGTCCGCCCCAGCATCAATAAGCATCCTGATGATCTCGATGCGATCGGGCTTGTCTCTGTCAATCGCGGAATGGAGCGCCGAAAAGCCCTCATCGTCGTCGAAAACAACAGGTGCTCCTTCAGCGAGCATCCATGAAACTACTTCCTTCGTTCCACAATCAATCGCGTTGGTGATCCAATGGCGAGAGATGAAGTCGTCTTTCCCGGTTGGAAAATCGTCGACGATCATTGCGATCTCCCTGAGAGCTTCCACATCTCCTGCCATCAGCGGCTTCATGATGTCGTCGTAGTCGCTCATTTCTTCACCGAACAGTATTAGATCACTCCCCCTGATGTGATATCACATCTTAAGCTGGTTGCTAGTCGTAAGGTAGTGTCTTTCAGTTTTATGCTATGTAGCGTAATGGTTTGGTGCTTCTTGGCAAGTGTTTATTGTTGCTTCAGATATTATTTTGAATTGTTAATAGTCACTATTTATTGATGAATTGATATCAGGTGTTTTTCAGCGCGGTAGATATCACTTGTTTAGGGGGAATTAAATTTATAGATTAAGAAAGAGGATGATTTATGTTTTCATATGAACATATCGTGGTATTTTATATGTTCATGAGAACAATTGTGAATTGGAGGGATGATTTGGAGTCGTCTAGAGATTTAAGGGAAAATGAAAAACAGGCTTATGGGTTTCTTATTTCCTGGTTCG
>CALGZA010000071.1 GCA_937934595.1 uncultured Verrucomicrobiales bacterium
GAGTATGAATTGTCTGTCGACGACGCGCGAGATGACGTGGTAGGTGGCGGATCTTTTATGTTGGTTGATCCAGGGTGCTAGTAGTCTTGCTTTAGCCATGGGTTGAGAATAGCAGGGTTGAGGTATTGAATCAATAGGAAATGTGTATAATTTGTCTGTCCACTTATGAGAAGATTCTAGGAGATCGCTTTGATTTCTTTTATCACTGCCAGGACTTTAGTTCATTTCCCTTCGGTCGAAAGATGGTCATATTGTTCGATGATATTCATTCTTTCTTTTGCATAACGACCTAGCATAGCTAACTCCACGGAGAGAGCGATGATGAACGAAGATGTTGAGGTTATAATTACGTGAAACTTCGTATCTGAGAGGTTTTGCGCCATAACCCTGAGGGAAAGCAGGTGGAAAAAAATGCTTTTAGTATAATCTACAAGCCAAAAAGTTAAAAAAGAAAATAGCCAAATTAGGTTGAAAATACCATAGCAATAACACATTCAACCTCTTTTTATGAGGCTAAGTGATGATTGCTTAAACTGCTCAATTATTTTGATAGTATTTCCAAAATTTTGGTATCGGAATATTTAGGCTTTTTGATGGGCTCAAAGGTTAATAAAAGATTTTTATCATTTATGGCTATGAGTAATTTATCATCAATGTCCGTAGGTGTTACAGAGTGCTGATTTTTGCTGCTGCTTATTAGGTTTTGATTATTAATTGTTTGAGTGTTGTTATCTGTTGATGTGAAAAAGTAAATGCTAGAAAATATCAGGAATAGCAAAATGGGAGCGGTGTATACTAGGCGTGACTTTGCGCGACGAGTTTTTGCTGAATGCAGAAGCCTGTCAGATAAGATGTCCGTCATAAGCTTTTCATGATCTATGTTCATTTCTTTAATTTCTGCATGTGGTTGAATAATTTTTTTCGACATCGAGTAAGTCTGCTCTCGATGGCTTTTTCTGAAACGCTGAGTTGGGTTGCAATTTCACGAACTGATAAACGGTCGTTGTATTTTAGTTTTATCAGTAACTTTTCATTATCTCTTAGCATATTTAATGCATTATTCAAATGGTTATTTGGTAGTATTTTCAACTGTTCGTGGTCACTGTAATGTTTACTGAAACGCGTGATAAAGCCGAGAAAAGAATTACGGCGTCGGCCTTGATCAGCAACAGCAGACTTGGCCAAAACAGTTAACCAAGACCACATTATTTCTTCTTCACTTAAAATGCGCATGTATTTTACAGCCCTGAGCAAGGTGTCTTGGACGATATCGTCAATAAGATGAGATTCACCATGCCAAGATTTAATGATGTATGCTCGAATTCTATGGTGATAGAGTTTAAAGAACTCTCGCCATGCTTCATCATGACCATGTGAGAGCGCAGTAGTGTATTTTCTAAAGTCACTACTGTTTTTTTTATTTATTAATTTTTTATCCATTGAGCGAATAGACCTGAACTATGTCTATTTTTTTTAAATAAGAACGGTTTGTTAAATATCTAATTTGAGGTGATAGGTTCTCTTTTATATGCTCTGAATGCTTGATCGTTGAAGTCACCACCGCTGAATAGAATATCATTTTTTTTATCTTTGGTAGTTACGAGCATGATGTTGAAGGATTCGGCATCATCGATAATTCCCTCTTTATTTTTTCTAAAGTAGACTACATGCGGGTTGCCTTTAATTTGGATCAGCAAAAATGGGTATTTTTTTCCGTTTAAATTCATTGAACCGGCCATATACACTTCTTTATTTGCTAAGAGTGTTTTAAATTTTTTAGGGATCAGATCTCTAACAGATTCATTAGATTTAAATATGATTACTTCTTTATTTGATCTTGATCTTAGTCTTTTAGTGATGTCATTATCTAATGTCCATTTGCCTTCTAGTCTTTTAGATATTCTATTGTTTTTGGTTTTCTGGTTGATGGGTTTAAGAGAATTATCATTTGCTGCTCTTGAGAAAGCTTTATAGTAGTTTTTACCTTTTCAATTATCACAAATAAATAGAAGGTCATTTTGTGTTTTTTCAGCTACTACAAGCATTGTGCTTACGTTAATTTTCATGTAATCATTTCCCTTTAGTTTATCAAAGCAAACTATTGTGGGTATTCCGTTATGCTCTTGGAGTATGAAAGGATATTCTTCACCATCTATATTCATGAAACCAGCCATGTATGTAATTTTTTTACCATAGAATAGAGAATCTTTTTTGGAGATTTGCTTCAGCGCTTCTTCATCAGAGCGGAATGTTAAGATGATATTTTGTACAATTGTATTGTTTAATCTGTTATGTATTTGTTTATCTTCTATCCATTTACCTTCTAGTCTGCTAGAGACAATGTTTTGTTTGTCTTTTTGAATTTTGATTTGTGCTGGGCTTAATTGAGACATGACAATTAAGACTAGGAATGTTGAAATGATACTATTGCTGATGGTCTTCATTTTGTAATTTTATGGTTAGGTTGTTAGTATGCTTTCAGATTGATATTTTTAGAGATCAATCTGAGGCCTTCAACAATGATACACGTTATAAAGTCCGAAATCCTTCGTTAAGTTTTATGAATATGAGTATATTTTTTACTTTGGAGTATTTATTATCTATTCTAATACACGGTTTTGGGTGGCATACTCATTAATAATGAGTGCATTACGGTGTGTATTTGCTGTGAGTGGACTTAAGTGAGAGGATTTCTTGGTGTGTTCTATTTTATGATGATGAAATAGTTTATTTGGGAAGATGTGTGATCACAATGAAATTAAGTGTGTAACCAAATTACAAAACCACCTTATTTATGATTACAATATCGTTTTGTTACACACCTTTATTATGAATAAAAATACCAGAATTATCAGCATTATAAGCCTTATAACTGCCGGCTCAATCTGCACATCGATTGCTCAGCGACCACCAGCAGCCCCCCAGCCAGCCAGAGACTCTAGGACTCACAGCCCCCAAGAAAACTCTGCATCCGTATTTGGCTCAGAAATCCCACAACTCGACTTCACGAACAAAACGTTCGAACACGGTGGCAAAACCCATAGCATGAGCGATAATCATATTGCTGGTCAATTCGAAGCCTATCTTTCAACAGACACACTTTTAGAACAGGACGCTATAGAATACCGCAAAACCATCAGAGATATTCTCGACTTACTTGCTTATGATAAAACTGGAGGCTCCAAACTAAAATCCGCACACAAGCTTTTAAGCAAAGCCGCCGAATACCCAGGAGATGCAAACATATGCGAATCACTCGCCAACGCAATCTTTTCAGCTCAACTTTCAAGCGAACACATCGGCAAAAGACGAGCACAAGCCAAAAAACTCAAAAAAGAACGTGCAAGACTCTACCGCAATCTCATGGTGCTTGGAGGTCACGAACAATTAAGTAAATCAGCTAAAGGGGCAAAGCCACAAGTAAGCGCTGAATCTAGCCATCTTAAAAAGAGTATAGCTGAAATCGAAGCGACACTCAAAGCCATAGAAATAAATGGCATCATGGGACGTGTTCAATCTAAACTACACTTTCAATCGATGATTGTTCAGTTATTCGCTCAGCGCAGATTTCAGCACTGTATTATGGCTACTCGCTTTTACATGTTAATTTACAAAGATGGAGACGCCAAACTAGAACTTAAAAAGGGAGCTGACACAGAAAAAATCTTCTCTGAAACTCTGGGCGTCAACCCTACAATAAACGGCATAGATGCGGCATCAGCAGAAATCATCAAAAAAGTAGAAACTCTAGTAAACTCATTTAACAACAATTTGAAAAAGAACAAAATCCATGCAGCATCAGAAAGGCTCATGGAAGCCTTCTTCATTGGAGAATTCCTTCCAGCACTTCACACTATCCCACTGAAAGACAAAGCTCCCATCCAGCAATATGTACAAGACGCGAACGACTTGGTCAGAGTACTCGTAGCAAATGATCTAGAACGAGCTGAAACACTAAACCTTAGCCTTCAAAAACAAGCTTCAGATTATAACCCGTCAGAAGCGAAATCGTATATTGCAGGGAGAAAAAACGATTCAAAGTTCAACACTAGAGATGCTAAATTCGCCCTTCGCTTTATGATGAAAAGCAATAATGCAGATGAAAGACGCACCGAGCAAGCCAGATTCAAAGCAGCCATGGCCCGAGCAGTCAAAGCATGGCCATCTAATCCAGAACTAGAATTACTCAATAAAGCAATTGATACGAAGTTCGATGAAGTGAGCATTTTAGACAATAAGCTCCTTGTAGCTCGAAAAGACTTTGACCGTTATGTCGAAACTAAATCTTGGGCAGCCGTCATGAAAGATGAAAACCTCTCAAGATTCCTTGCCTCATTCCATTTGTCCACAGACATCGAAGACGTAGCTAGGGCTAACAAACTGAAACAAATCAAAGAGGAATTTAGCTCTATGTTCGCTACTTTGAAAGAAGCTGAGACATACTACAAGAGAGGACATGTTCCAGCGGCTTGGGAGCTCGTTGACATTGCCATAAAAAAACACAAAGACAGCATCGAGCTGGCTCAAGCTAAAGCACTGTATAGCGGTAAAGCTTCTAACTTCTCAAATACCATATCACAAGCTCAAGAACTCGAGAAGAAAGCACCCCAATCCGCTCACGCGCTGAGCTATTTCTTAAAGGCAGAAAAAATATACCCTAACAGCAAATACGCTAGAGAAGGAATTCAGCGTATTATTAGTGCCAAATTTAAACCTAACAGAGTAAACGCTGACCAAGAACTATCAGCGAACCACTAATACCATTTTCACAGTTATACTGGGTTGATAGTAGTTTCAATATATTTGGAAACAGTAGCAGAGCTGATTTTTTGAAGTGCACAAGAATCTATCAAGATTAGCTTTGTTATTCATCAGTTGCAAAGTCCACTATGCGCTTTCCTCTTACCTTGTTACTCTTGCTATCTTGTTGTGCTATCAATTCTTTCTAACAGTTCAAATGGTATAATCCAGAGATATAGCCTCCATCAGACTCTCTACACTATTCTCAGCGGCCTTTACAGAAACTGTCTGCCGCAGAATATGGAGAGTTTGCGAGGTTATCTTCTTAATATTTGTAAGCGTGAGTGGATGTGGGTTTGGTAAGTGGTGTGGTTTTTTATGGGTATGTTTTGTTGAGCTCTTCTGGGGTGAATGCTGTTTGGCGGTTTTTGAGTTGCAGTCTTATTTTTTTGATGGTGTCTGATTTGACTGGGCCTTTGTTGTTGTTCCAGGCATGGCGGATGAATGTAGCGACATCGGCGAGATGTTGGTCATTGATTTGTGGTGCGTCTTTGAGTCCTGGCATTGCTGCTGCTGGGTTGTATTTTTTGCCGTTGACGGTGATGGGACCGATGAGTCCTTGGAGGAGGATGGCGGTAAGTTTTTCTTCTGATTCGTTGACCCATTCGGAGTTTACGAGTGGTGGGCCGAGGTGTTCTAGTCCGTTTCCGTCTGGGCCGTGGCAAGCCATGCAGTTGGCGATGTAGAATGTTTCGCCTTTATGGTATGATGCTCTGTGTGTTTTGTTAGATGGGGGTTTGAAGCTGGCGGCTGTTGTTTTTGGTGTAAGTGTGTGTTTGAGGTATTGTTTGAATTTGCTGTCTTTGAAGTTGTGTCCGAGGAGGTCGGAGAATTCTTGTTCGCGTTTGTGAAGGCTACTGATGGTGGCTTCTCTGATGTATGGCAGGTTGATGTTTTTGGTGAGGATTTTTTTGAGTATTGTGAGTGATTGTTTTGATGGGATGTGTCCGAGGCTGGCCGCGAGCTGTCTCTGGACGATGCCGCTGGGGTGTTCTGTTAGTTTTTGTAGGTTTGGTAGTAGGGTTATTGCGTCTGCTGGGGGGAGGAGTGTGGTGAGACGGATGGCGGATTCTAGGACGTATGGGTGGGTGGATTTTAGGGCGGCGGTGATGGCGGTTGGGTTGATTTCGCCTAGTCCTTCGAGTGTCCAGAGTGCGTGGATTTGGCCTAGTGGTTTGTTGTGGTTAGCGGCTAGTGCGTTGAGTTCTGGGGTGGTGGATGTGTCACCTGAGTCGATGATGAGTTGTTGTGCGGTGTCTCTGTGCCAGCCGTTTGGGTGTGCAAGGTGGGGTATGAGTTGTGGTGCTTTTTTGCCAAGCATGGTGGGTATTTTTCCGCGTGGGTTGTCCTGGTGTTTGATTCTGTATATTCTGCCGTGTCGTGGGTGGCTTTCGAGGTTTCTGTGTTTGATGTGTTGGCGTAGGTATTTGGTGAGGTAGTGTTTGTGCTGGATGATTCCGTGGTACATGTCTGTGATGTAGAGAGTTCCGTCTGGAGCGTTGAAGATGTTGACTGGGCGGAATCTTTCGTCAGTGGATGCGAGGAATTCTTTTTCTCCGAGGAGGTGTTCGCCCGATGTGATGCCGTTTTTGCGGTTGATGTGGACTAAGCGGATGAGGTTGGCTGCTGGTTCACAGAAGAGGGCTGTGTCTTGGTATTCTTTAGGGAATTGGTCACCGCGGTAAACGACTGGGCCAGCTGCGCCGGTGGCTGCTCTTAGGAATCCGTCTTTGTCGATGGCGCCTTCACCGCCGCGGTTTACGCCTGGGGTCATATTAGCTGGGAATAGTTTGTCTCTGTAGGAGATGTTTTTGGTGTGTTTTCTGTGGAGGAGGTAGTTAGGGTTTTGGCGCAGGGTGTTAGGGAGGAGTTGGTCAGCTTTGATTCCGAACCAGTTTTCGTTGAAGTAGAGGCGTCCGTAGTTGTCTTGGTTGATTCCCCATTGGCCGCGGAATGTGGTGGTTTGCTTGGTCCATTTTCCGTTGATTTCTCTGTAGCGGGTGTCTGATTTTGCGTTATAGATCCAGTTGTCTAGTGCTCGGAATAGTCCGTTAGTGCGGTGTTCTACGTTTGCGTTTTGGGTGTAGTTTTCGTCGATGAGTGTCATTTTTCCTGCTTTGCCGTTGTTGTTTTCGACGAAGTAGAGTTTTTGGTGTCCGCCGTAGAGGATGCCGTTTTTGTAGAGTGCGATGGAGCGTGGCTGGTTGAGGTTGTCTAGGAATACGGAGGTTTTGTCGTAGAATCCGTCGTTGTTAGTGTCTTCGTGAATAGAGATTCGGCCGATGGGTTTGTCTTCGCCTGTTCCGTTGGCATCTGGCATGTAGGCGCGCATTTCGACGACCCACATTTTTCCGTCACCGTCGAATTGGAGTGCGAGTGGGTTCTGGACCATGGGCTCGTGGGTGACGGGTTTTATATTGAAGTCTTGGTGGAGTTGGAAGGATTTGAGCGCGGTTTTGGGGTCGAGTGCGGGTGATGGGGGGATTTTATCGAATGGGACGACATAGGTGTAGCCTTTTTTCTTTGGTTTGTTTGGTTTAGGAACTTGTGGATCTAGGTTGAGGCGTTTGATCCAGACGTTACGGAATTTGACTTTGTTTTTGTGTCCTTGGAATTTGATGGGGAGTGGGTTAGGGCCTTCTTTTTTTCCTGCTCCTGTTTTGTTAGTGAGTTCGTAGTCGTTGTGGATGAGGATGCCGTTGTGTTTGACGCTAATTCTGGCGTTGGCTATTTTTTTGTTTCCGTTGAATCTGGCTGCCCGGAATGCGATGTCATATGTTTGCCATTGGCCTGCGGGTTTGGAGACGAGTTGGTCAGGTTTTTTTTGGCGGTAAAGGCTTCCTGCGTAGCTGGCTGTGTAGTCTTCTGGGGTTATTCCGTGTGAGTTGAGGATTTGTAGTTCATAGCGTTGTTGGATGTAGATTCCTGAGTTGCCATTTTGTTCTGGTGTGGCTCCTGGGACGTTGTTGACGTTGAATTCTACGTGCATTCTGAAGTCATTGTATGTATTTGGGGTGATGAGGCTGTCCCAGAGTGGTGATGCGGTGAGGATGCTGTCTTTGAAGGTCCAGTTGTTTTTAAATTTTTTGTTTTCTGGAATGAGGATGTGGCCTCTTTTACCGACGAGCTGGATGGCATCGTGGCTGCGTTTAAGGTTGAGTGCTTTTTTTGTTAGGCCGGCTGCTGATTGATCTAGTTCAGCGGCTTTGGTGCTGGCTGTTAGGGTGGTGCTAAATGATATTGCTACACAAATTGTAGCTGATTTTAGCCATTTTTTAGGTGTGTGAAGTAAGGTTTTCATAGCTTATGCTATGCGTGTAGGTTGTTTATGTAAATGCTTATTAAGGTGATTTGTGAGTAATCTTAAGTTGTTGATTTTGAATTGAATGTAGTGCTTGTTAGTGTGGTGCGCTTTCTAATTCATTTATTCATAATAGCCTTTTTGTATGAGTTTATCTCCTTAAGGGTGTAGCTGTTATCAGTGCGTGAGTTACTTCATACAGTAAAGTAGACAACAAATGGTTTGTGTGATTTGTTTTTATTAGTGATATATTTCCTCATAGGGAATACATGATTGTTCTTTCTGGGTGCGTTTTTCGTCAGCTATGATGACTATATCATCCCTTTGCCTCTATGAGATAGAAAGAAAACTCACTCCATCAGTTGTCTTCATTGCCACGCAATATGATATTAATCCTGTTTGAATCTGAGAAATCTCCTATGAGGAATAGGGTTTAGGGTAGGCTTGATATCGTTAGGAGAGAATATGACTAAAGTATGGCCTGTCCAGTGGGACATAAATTTTTTTCTAGTCATGTTGAGTGAGCCAATGGATGGGTCTAGCACGTTTATTAAATCTTTATTGATAGAATTAACGATGACAAAATGGTAGCTAGAATCTTTAAGCTTTAATCTAGCGATCATGTAGAGTTGGTTTAGTTCTTGAAGTTCGCTGATTTGTTCTAGTTTGTAACCTTTAGATTCTATACCGAAAGACATTAAAGCTTGCTGGAGTTCTGCCATAGAGAAGCCTGTTCTATCATCTTTTAATTTAGGAAAGTGAGTTAATACTTCATTGTAGGTAACATTTTTATTACTACTTTGTATGATTTCATGTACACAGACAACTCCGCACACGCGTATATCGTCTTGTTTGGCAATATTATTGAATTTCATCTCTTGCCAAGATGACAAGGTATCATTTTGATGAGAGCATGAGGTGTCTAACAAAAATATAATAGAGGCCAGAACGATACAGCTCACTGATTTAATATCAAAACTCAATAACATATGTCAGCCTAGCTTGGAATTCCTCACGATCACCTCCAAAAGAAAGCGATGGCCTAAAGAGCATGTAGTGACTATCTTTTACTTCAATGCCGATGGGAAGTGATAGCCTTGAGTCAAGGCTTCTGAGGTCATCTCTTTTTCCTAAATAAGTTTCAATGCCTAGACTTATTTCTCCGTTAACTTGGAAGGCATATCCTGCAAATGCTCCATATTGTAATCTATTTTTTACATCCCGTATTGTCGCTCCGTAGTAGAATACTACGGGGGGAATAATGTGTGAATTTTGTATTGATAGGCCCCAGCCCAACCCAAATTTATCCGAGTATGTCACGCCTGGAGAAAGTGTTATTCTGGTTTTTTCTGGACGAATATTAACGCCCAAAGACATTGATGAGATACTTTGGTTATTCAAAGTATTTTGTGTTGATCGCGAGTAACTTTTTATCCAGCTTTGGGAGATGGTTGACTCTAGCTCTAGCCAGCTTTTGAGGCCGTAGTTCATTGCTAATGTTCCTGTGTAGCTTTGGGTGTCCACTCCATTTTCTAGGGAAGCTTGTTCAAAACCAAAGGAGCTAGCGAGGTCTAACTTTTTGACTCCTAGTAAGAAAGCGTCATCGACTATTCTCTCAACTGAATAGGAGCTATTATCGGAGGTTTCCGCGTCTAAGACAGGTGAACAGGCGCAGAGAAGTACAATAATTTTTGCATACATGTATTTCATATTTAGTATGTAATATAGTAAAATGACAAGGATCTTGAGACTATCTGCTTAGTGGCTAGTCTATCTCAAGATCGTATTTAGTTATATATCTAGTTACCTTACGATAAATTAATGATCATCGTCATCTTCGTAGCAATATCTACATCTACCACTACCACGATAAACAAATGCTACACCGTTTTCCCTAAATTTTCGACCTCCGAAAGCCGCTTTCATTTTTTTCATGTCTTTTGCAGACATTTTTTTAGAAGAAAACTTAGCCATTAATTTCTTCATATCAGCCTTTGAAAGCTGATGCTCTTTGGTGACAATTTTCTTAACATTTGACGGTTTTTTTTCAGCACCGAATAGAGGTGTGAGTAAAAAGGTCATGACGCACAAAACGATTGATATTTTTTTCATAACGCATGAATAGTTAGTTAATTAGAGCTGTTGTGTCAATGGTTTTTTTACTTATCTAGAATCTCAATGTGTTTATTGGATGGCATGAATTTAGTTTTTTAAATTGTGTGTTAGCTATTGTTATATGTTTTTCATATAGAATTCATTAAAACTAAGTTATGACGATTGTTGTGCTGTAATTTAGTGTGGCATTGGTTTTCGCTAAGGAATGGTTAGATCTTGGGTGGGATTGGTTAAGTTGCTTAGAGCGAGCTAAATGTGGTGATTGCTGGTGAGTGGTTTATGGTTGGGTTGCTTTAAAGTGGAGGACTTCAGCTTATTTTTACGATAAAATATAATCGATGGGACTTTTTTGTGAATGTGATAATAGAGCTGGTCAATGTGATTTGAGCGTGTAAATTTGTTACTCAACTATAACGATATTTCATTTTATGTTTAAATTTTTTTCTGCGTTCGCGCTCATTCTTTTTACCTCTGTTAGTCTTCAGGCCCGTTTTTTCGAGCATAAGGAGCGTAGTTTAGGTCCTACTGGTTTGCATGGTGTTACGTCTCCGAATAATATAAAGATAACGAAGGTAGCTAAGGGGTCTCCGGCTGATGGTAAGTTAAAGCCTGGGGATGTGATAATAGGTGCTGGTGGTGTTCCTTTTAAGGGTGCGACTAGGAAGCAGCTTGCAGATGCGATTGATTTTGCTGAGGGTTCAAAGGGCATGGGTAAGTTGAAGTTGACTTTAAAGGGGAATAAGATGGTTCATTTGGTGCTGCCTGTGCTGGGTAATTATTCTAGGACTGCGCCTTATAACTGTAAGAAGACGGATGCACTGATTACGAGAACGTCTGATTACATAGTGAAGCATAGAAAATATGGTAGGGGTGGGATGCAAATAGGTCTTTTGGGTTTACTGGCAACGGGAGAGGAGAAGTATATTAATGTGGTGAGGGATTTTCTTCATAATGCGAAGTGGGCTAAGCCTGATTTTAAAATGGTGGAGAGAAAGGCGTGGTATCTTTCTTACACGGGTATTTTGCTATGTGAGTATTATCTTCTGACTAAGGATGAGTATATTTTGCCTGCTATTAAGAATTATGCTCTTCGTGCAGCTTATGGTCGTGATGGTGGTGGTTTATGGGGGCATACGATTGCTACTGATGGACGTTTGCCGGGTTATGCGCAGATGAATTGTACGAGTGGTGCGATGTTTTTGTTTCTTGAGCTGGCTGTGAAGTGTGGAATTAACCATCCTGAGGTTAGTGCATGCCTGAAGCAGAATAAGACTTTTTATGAGGGTTTTGTGGGCAGGGGGCGAATTCCTTATGGTGTTCATGGGGCTTCTGCAAAAGGTTTTGCTGATAATGGTAAGGGGGCTATTTTGGCGAGGGCTTTTGCTGTTAATGGTAATAAGGAGGGTGCGAAGTTTTTTTCTATACTAGCGTTAGCGAGTCACAATGCACTGGAGACTGGTCATACTGGTCATTACTTTAATCAGATGTGGACTGGTTTAGCTGCGGATATATCTGGGCCTAGGGCAACTGCTTCTTTTTTCAAGGAGACGCGATGGCTGCATACGATGAACCGCAAGTGGGATGGTGGATTTACTTATGATTGTTCTGGTTATAGGAATGCTATATTTTCTTATAGGGGACTGAGTGATGAGGGGTCTCATTTATTGAACTATTGTCGTGGGCGGAGTAAGATCTATATAACGGGTAGGGGGTCGGATGCGTCTTTGTATTTGCCTGCTAAGGGTGTGGCTGAGGCTATTAAGTTGCCTCGTTATGGGGTGAATAAGAAATCTGCGAGTGAGTTGTTGGCGTTGTTCCGACATCCGATGCCGCAGATTAGGTTACAGGCATTGTGGGCACTACGTTCTAAGAAGAAGCATGGATTAGGAGGTAAGATATTGGAGATGTTGAGGACGGGGAATGATTTAGAGAGGATGAGTGCTGTTGGTTATTATGGATATGGTTGTCCACCTGAGCTTTCTGCGCCGGCACTGGTTGATGTGGCTAAGGTATTACAGAATAAGAAAGAGTTACCTGAGACACGGGCAGCGGCAGCGACTGTATTTGCTTACTGTGGGCCTGAGGGGAAGAAGTATTATAATACGATATTGAGAGTTATCATGGAGGATAAGCCTGAGGATAAGTTGGGTTATTTAGATGAGGCATTAGGAGGGGCTTTGAATGCGTTAAGTAAGGATGCGTTTAAGGATAAGTTGGTAACGGATAAGAAGTTGTTTTTTGGTGCAGCAGAGAAGTTGCTGAAGCACAAGCGTCATTCTGGACGTTCACAGGGAGCGATAATGGTTAAGGGGTTACCAGTTGAGGATTTTCATTTGGTTGCGGATGCAGCACAGGCGATCCTTGATGATAAGGATAAGACCTTTCATTCTTATCATGGTTTAGGTCCGCAGATGAATGTGATAGAGATGTTTGCTAATTTGAACATCAAAGGTGGTATAGATGCTGGTTATAAGATTCTGGAGACACCGGGTGGTAAGGTTGGCTTTAAGCTTAGGTTGCTTATGAGTGTGATTCCGAAGTATGGTGCTAATGCTAAGTATGCGCTAGAGAAGATAAAAGCAACCCATGCTGGGAAGTTTCAGCGCAAGTGGGATAGGATGGTTAAGGATATAGAGGCATCATCTGGAGCGCGTAAGATGATAACCATTGAGGAGGCGAAGGCTAAGGGCAAGTGATAGTATTTAGGTTGATTTTAATGTTTTCATTTTGATCGATGGTGTTGTAAGTTAGACTTAAGTATAGCCACTGTGAAAGAGTGGCTTTTTATTAACGTATAAAAAAGACTATGATTATGAAACCCTACGACAAACCCAAGATATATAAAAGTGTTTTAATACTGGCATCTGCTGTGATGTTATTGACAGCTGGAGCTGAGGCAAGGACATGGACTAGCGCTGATGGGACCCAAACCTTTAAAGGTAAGGTCCGTTCTTATGATGATAAGACGGGGATAGTGAAGATAGTAAAGCCGAACGGGCGAGTGGTTGCATTTAAACAAAGTAAACTGTCTGAGGATGACATTGAGTATTTGAAGGAGAATGCTCCTGTGGCTGAGAAGAAAGAGAAGAAGGTCAAGACACGTGAGGTGCCTGAGGTTTTACCTGATCCGTCTGATAAGGAGTCTGATATGAAGAAGCCGATTAAGGTTTATTTTTTATCTGGTCAGTCTAACATGTGTGGATTTGGTAATCCTAAGACGTTGATGCCCTTAGCTAAGAGTGATGAGAAGTTTGGTTACTTGTTAGACGATGGTGGGGCATGGCATACGCGTAAGGATGTGCATCATATTTATCATGTGATGGATAAAATGTCTTATAACGGGCCGTTAAGTGTTGGTAGGCGTTTTGGCCCTGAGTTAGGAATAGGTCACATTTTAGGTTATTATCATGATGAGCAGGTTTTGTTACTGAAGGGTGCTTGTGGTAACCGTTCATTAGGGTATGATTTTATGCCGCCTAGTAGCCGTAAGCGTCTTAATGCGAAGACTGATGGTGGCTGGCCAGCGGGTATTTCATATGATCGGTATGTGAATAGTGCTAAGAAGGTGTTAGCTAATTTGAAGGATTACGTGCCTAATTATCAAGACCAGGGTTATGAGATGGCTGGTTTTTTCTGGTGGCAGGGGCATAAGGATAAGGGCATGAAGAAGGCTGATTACCAGGAGTTGTTAGGTGAGCTTATTCATGATTTACGAAAGGATTTTGGAGCTAAGGAGGATACGCCGTTTGTGGTAGCTACAGTGGCATTCAACGGAAGTAATCTGGGACCTTGGAAGGGTGTTTTTGATGCACAGATGGGTATTAGTAAAGTGCCAGAGTTTAAGGGGACTGTGGGTTCTGTAGATATACGGGACATAGGAGGAGGCGGTTCACATTATGCGAACAATGGAGCTACTTATTTGAAGGTGGGAGACCGTATGGGTAGGGCGATGGCTGAATTACATAATGGCAAGAAGTAGGGACATGGTGGGTGCTTGATTGATGTTGTCAGGCACCTGTTATATTTGTTAAACCACTCCGCCATTTGTCTGAATAGTTTGACTGTTTGTTATACCATTTTCACAATTATTCTGGGTTGTTAGTAGCAATATATTTGGAAACAGTAGCAGCGCTGATTTTTTGAAGTGCAAAACAATATATCAAGATTAGCTTCGTTATACGTCAGTTGTATAGTCGATTATGCGCTTTCCTCTTGCCTTGCTGCTCTTGCTATCTTGTTGTGCTATCAATTCTTTCTAACAGTTAAAATGGTATTATTATTACATAGGGAATCTTGGTTGTTTTTAGTATAGTTTTAGATGATCAAGTTTCTGCTATTTTTTATATTGTCTGTTACGATAGTTCGATCTGGGACTCGTCCTAACATAGTATTTATATTTGCTGATGACTGGGGCTGGGGTGATCTGGGTTGTCATGGTCATCCTTATGTGAAGACGCCTAATATTGATAGGCTTGCGGCTGAGGGGACTGATTTTCATAGGTTTTCTGTGGCGAGTGGGGTTTGTTCACCGAGTAGGGCTGCTGTATTGACTGGTCATTTTCCTGCACGTTATAGGATAGATGGTCATTTTTCATGGGTGCATAGGAATGCGAAGCGTGGGATGCCTGACTGGCTGAGTCCGTCTGCTCCCTTACTACCACGGATGCTTAAGAGTGCGGGATATGCGACGGGTCATTTTGGGAAGTGGCATTTGTCTAATAATATGGTTCCAGATTCTCCGTTACCGAGTGCCTATGGGTTTGATGTATATGGTGCTTATAACTGTGCAGGTGAGCAGATGCCGGTGCATGATGATGCTAGGCAGGCGGTGGCATTTATGAGGAAAAGTCATGCAGCGGGGAAGCCATTTTTTGTTAATCTGTGGGTGCATGAGCCGCATTTACCGTTTCATGTTGTGCCGAAGTATGAGTGGCGGTTTAGGGGCTTGTCTAGGGCGGATGGGATATATGCGTCTGTGTTGTCGCATGCTGATGAGCGGATAGGTGAGGTTTTAGGATGTCTTGATGATATGGGTTTGGCGGATGAGACGTTGGTTATTTTTAGTTCTGATAATGGGCCAGCTAGGGCTGGAGGAGGGAAGACTGCGGTGCTGGATTTTAAGTATGATTCTGCAACGGGTGTGGGTTATGGGATAGGTGCTGCGAGGGGAGTGACTGGAGGACGTAGGGGGTATAAGGGGGCGTTGTTAGAAGGTGGGATAGGAGTTCCTTTTATAGTGAGGTGGCCTGGGAAGGTAGCTGTAGGGAGGGTGGATAATGTGTCATTGTTGTCTGCAGTTGATTTGTTGCCTACGTTATGTGAGGTGGCTGGAGCGAAGCTTCCTGATGGTTATGAGCCAGATGGAGTGAGTCAGGTGGGTGCATTGATGGGGAGGGTGAGTGGGGTGGTTTCTAGGGAGAAGCCATTGTTCTGGAAGACGGATGCGGCATGGCCGGTGCGGAAGGGTAAGCCTGAGCACTGGGTGTGCTATGCGATTTTACATAAGCAGTGGAAGATGGTGATGAGTGCTGGGGGTGAGAGGGTGGAGCTGTATGATATAGGGCTGGATCCTTATGAGAAGAAGAACTTGGCAGCAGATAATGCGGGAGTGGTGGGAGCTTTGAGGGTGAGGCTAGAGAAGTGGAGGTCGACATTACCTGAGGAGGCGGATGCTGGTTGTTTTTCTGTAAAGCGGAAGAGAGGCTAGATAGCTATGGGGTAGAGTTTTGTGGGTGGAGTAGGATTTATGGTTTGCGGAATGGGGATAGTCTGTGCGAGTGTTTAGGGAGATGGTTGATGATGTGAATACAGGTGGTGAGTGGGCGATAGAGGCGGAGAATATGCGTGTGGATTATGGAGCTACGGTGGCTGTGAAGGGGCTGACGCTGAGGATTCCATATGGTGAGGTGTATGGTCTGGTGGGAGCGAATGGAGCGGGTAAGACGAGTACGTTTAGTGTATGGGCGACTTTGATAGAGCCTACGTATGGGAATGTGAAGGTGGGAGGGGTTGATATATTAGAGGATCCGGATAGGGCGCGGAAGATGATATCTTACATGCCGGATTTGGCGCCTGTTCCTAGTGATTTGAAGGTGTGGGAGTTTTTGGATTTGTTTGCGCGTAGTTATGGGTTTGGAGCAGTGGATGGACGAGAGCGATGGGTGGAGTGTTTGAAGATGGTGGACTTGTGGGATAAGCGGAATGATTTTTGTAGGGATTTGTCACGAGGGATGAAGCAGCGAGTGAATTTAGCGAAGGCGATACTTCATGATCCGAAGGTGATCATACTGGATGAGCCGGCTAGTGGGATGGATCCGCAGTCTAGGGCTAAGTTACGGATGATCTTGAAGAAGATGGCTGTTCAGGGTACGACGGTGGTGGTGAGTTCACATATATTGAATGAGTTGAGTGATATGTGTAGTTCTGTGGGTATATTACATCATGGTGAGCTAATAGATCATGGGGCTTTGCAGGAGGTGGTGGATAGGGGTGGTGAGGATGAGACTGAGATGTTGATATTGGTGGCTGGGGAGCAGGTTGATGGGGTGTCTGATCTGAAGGCTATGATAGAGGAGAAGTGTGAGGATATGGAGCCTGTTGTGATGAGGGGTGGAGTGGCGGTAAGAGTGAGAGGTGGAATGGATGGACAGGCGGATTTTTTGACGATGTTAGTGGCTGAGGGTGTGCGGATACGATCTTATACGCCATTGGGTTCTGGGATAGAGCAGAGGTTAATGGAGATAAATGGATAATATGAGTGATAGATCTGATAGAGGGCTGAGGCCAGTGGCGTTTTGGCAGCTGCATAAGAATCCTATATTACTGCGTTATATTCGATCACGGATGAGGTGGAATGGTTTGTTTGCTGCGTTGATTTTGACGTTAGTGGTATCTGTATTTACGTATGTAGTGAGTTATAATGCTGCGGTGAAGTTTGCTCAGGAGAGTAGTGTAGATGCGTATAGGGCTGCTTTTTTGCCGATGTTTTTGATCCAGGTAGTTATAATCATGTTTATAGGAACTGGATCTGTGACGTCTGGGATTACGCAGGAGTATGAGGATGAGATGGTTGATTACCATAGGCTGACACCGATGACGCCGATGGCTAAGATAGTGGGTTATGTGTTTGGGCTACCGATACGTGAGTGGTTTTTGTTTGGTGTGACGTCGGTTTTTGTAGGTATTATAGTGGTGAAGGGAGAGGTTCCGATGAGTTCGGTATGGCCTGTTTATTCGATATTTTTCTTATCGATTTTGTTGTATCATTTGATGGCTTTGGTTGTGGTGCATAGTATGACGAAGAAGCGCGTAGCTGGGCGTGTGATTCAGTTATTGGTGTTGTTGTTATATTTTGCGTTTCCTTTGTTATCGCAGTTTGGGTTGGTTTTTTTTGAGTATTTGACGGTGCGACCTATTTTGAAGGAGTGCATGTTAGAATATATTCCGGAGAAGTCAGGATTTATCAAGTTACTCAATGGGGATGGAGGGGGCTCGACAGTTGCTTTTTTTGAATATAAGTTAGAGGCGTGGAGTTTTTCTGTGATATTGATGAGCTCGTTGATTATTTCATTTTTAGTGATGTTGTGCAGGAGGTGGAAGAGTATAACGAGTCATTTGATGAGTAAGCCGTTTGCGGTGTTATTTTTTGGTTTTTTCATGTTGTTTTTGGTAGGGAATACTTTGCCTATTGCGAAGGATGGGGAGATGAGTATTACGCAGAGTATAAGGGATTCACGGCAGTCGTTTTTTATAGATAAGCTCAGTGAGCATAGGCAATCTGATAGGATGAGGGAGCGATATGTGAAGAGGATGAGGGACTTTGATCAGGTGCTGAATTATTATAAGCCGTTGGAGCGGCCGTTTACTCAGACAATGTTTGGGGCTGTGTGTTTTTTACTGGCGTGTGTGGTGGTTTACATAGTGACGCCGCGGCATGATAAGTATTTGTTAGGTTTGAGGAGGGCGCGGAATTTGAAGAAGTGGTGGGTTCCTCTTCACTGGGATGAGGCGCCTGGGTTGTTGGCTACTTTGGTGGTTATAGGGACTCTATCGGTGGCCTTGTATAGTTTTAGCACGACGTTGTATTCTGGGCCGACAATGCCTTTGCATGTTGTGGGGTTGGTTTCTTTTATTCCTGTAGTTATTGGGTATGCTGGTGTGGCGGTGTTGGTTTTTTATGCGGTGTATGAGGCATGGGAGAATAGGGGGCTGTTTTTTTTGATTTTGTTTGTTTGGGTATTACCGATTATGGTGGCGATGGTTATGGGATTGAAGACTGATCACTATCCTACTTTGGTGTGGGTTTCTTCGGTATCGCCTTTGGCTGGTTATGGTTTTGGGATGACGGATTTTATTGGGTTACCGTGTAGGGAGGCTTTTTATTTTAGTTTTGGGTTACAGGTATTTATTGGTGTTTTTGCGATGATTGCTCTGGTAGGGAGGAAGCTGGAGGGGCGAAAGCTTATTTTAAAGAAGCCTGTGGACCTTTAGGTCATGAGGTTCTGTGGGGATGTGATTGATAATTTGGATAGGGAATGCGATACCTATGGTGACTGCATGTGGGTTGATGCGAGGTAGGAATCTGTCATAGTATCCGCCGCCTTTTCCGAGTCTTTTGCCGTCTGTGGTGAATGCGAGTGCTGGGCAGAGTAGGAGGTCAATGGAGTGAGGGGGTATGAGGGGGTGGGATTCTGGGATAGGCTCGGGTATGCCGAGGTTTGAAGTGAGCATTTCTTTGGGGTCTGTTACGGAGTGGAATTCCATTTGTCCTTTTGCTGAGCATTTGGGGTAGCAGAGGGAAGCGTTAGGTAGGGCTGAGTGAAGGGAGGAGAGGTTTATTTCTGAAGGGGTAGCTGCGTAGGTGGCGATGGTTATGATGTGTGGGTTGGCCTTAACGAGGGATGTGATTTGATGGACGGTATTTATTGATTGTTGATTTTTTGATGATGGTGAGAGTGATTTTAGTTTTGCTCTCATATGCGATCTGAGTTGTTTTTTTGTGAGTTGGTATGGGTTCATGTTTTATTGTTCTTCCCAGTTTTTGCTTCTTTGAATAGCTTTGTCCCAGTTTTTGCGTTGGTTAGCGAGGGTTTCATTCCATGGGTTAGGAGTGAATACGATGTCTTGTTTCCAGAGTTTGGAAATGTGTTCTTGTGATTCCCAGAATCCGATGGCGAGAGCAGCAAGTGCGGCTGCTCCGAATGCTGTGGTTTCGATATTTTTAGGGCGGATGATTTTACATTGCATGTGGTCTGCCTGGATACGCATTAGGAGTTTGCTGATGGAGGCGCCGCCGTCTGCACGGAGTTCGGAAATTTTGATAGAGCTGTCACGGGTGAAGCTTTCGAGTAGTTCTGCTGACTGGAAGCTGACTGCTTGAAGAGCGGCGAAGCAGAGGTGAGCGCGAGAGGAGCCTCTGGTAAGTCCTTGGATGGTGGCTCTGGCGAATGGGTCCCAGTGTGGTGCGCCTAGTCCTGTGAATGCTGGGATGAAGACAATGCCGTTGCTGTCTGTGACTGATTTAGCGAGTTGGTCAAATTCGTAGACGTCTTTGACGATGTTAAGGCCGTCACGTAGCCAGTTGAAGATGGCGCCACCCATGAAGACGGCACCTTCGAGGGCGAAGTGTCTTTTGCCGTTTATTTGCCATGCGACGGTGCTTAGGAGGCCGTGTTTGGATTCTATGATACGTTCGCCTGTGTTCATTAGCATGAAGCAACCCGTTCCGTAGGTGTTTTTGATTTGGCCTGGGTTAAAGCATGCTTGGCCGAATAGTGCTGCTTGTTGGTCACCTGCGATGCCTGATATGGGGACGCCCTTCCAGGTTCCTACTGTTCCTGAGCTGTCTACTATTTTGGGAAGGATGGCGTGTGGGATGTCGAATAATTCGAGTAGTTCCTTGTCCCATTGTCCGGTGTGGATGTTGTATATAAGTGTTCTGCTGGCATTGGATGCGTCTGTGACGTGTGTTTTTCCATCTGTGAGATTCCATATGAGCCATGAGTCGATGGTTCCCATGCAGAGTTCTCCTGCTTGTGCTTTTAATCTGGCGCCTTTGACGTTGTCTAGTATCCAGGATATTTTTGTAGCAGAGAAGTAGGGGTCTGTGGTGAGGCCGGTAAGTGACTGGATGACTTTATGGATACCTGCGTCTTTGATTTGTTGGCAGGTGTTTGCTGTTCTGCGGTCTTGCCAGACGATCGCGTTGTGGATTGGTTTGCCGGTGTTTCTGTCCCAGAGGACGATGGTTTCACGTTGGTTTGTGATTCCGATAGCAGCGATGTCATTGGGTGTGATGTTGGCAGTTTTTATAGCTTCCAACATGGTATGTATCTGGCTATTCCAGATATCATTTGGGTCGTGTTCGACTAGTCCTGGCTCTGGATATATCTGTTTGAATTCTTTTTTGCTTACGGCGATGGTTTCGCCGTTTTTATTGAATATTACTGAGCGTGAGCTTGAGGTTCCCTGGTCAAGAGACAGAATGTATTGTGGCATGATTGATTTGATTCAATCATTGAGGTGCAGGTGCGTCAACAGCATAGAGTGTGATGGTGTGGTTGGGTAGATGTGGTATTTATTTGATTTTATTTTGGACTCGTATGGCAAAGAGGTACTAGGAGTGTGGAACAGATCCGGTAAATGGTTGTTATACTATTTTCAGAGTTATTCTGGGTTGATAGTAGTTTCAATATATTTGGAGCTACTTTTGTTATCTTGTTGTGCTATCAATCCATTCTAACAGTTCAAATGGTATTATGCTACCATGATAATGATTCAGATAGGATTAGATGTTTTTTGGCTTTTTGGGATAGTGGTTTTTGTGTAAGAGTTTGGTTGTTGTGAGTTTTATATCAGTGTTCAGGATTAGTGTATGTGGTAGAAAGTTGGCAGGGGTGTTTATGGTGCGCCGCCATGGTGGATTTGCGTTGATTTCTTGTTTGTTGGTTATGAGTTTATTGATGGTTGTGAGTGTGGGGTTACTTCGTTTTTCAGTAGTTGAGAGTGGTGGATTATCATCTGCTAGTCATGTTGTTAAGGCGCGGGCGAATGCTCGAGTTGCTTTGGTGATGGCATTGTCTCAGTTGCAGAGTTATGCGGGTAGGGATGAGGTGGTGACTGGGAGGGCTGATATGTTAGCTGATAGGCTGAGGGTATCTCATAGGAACTGGGTAGGAGCGTGGGGGACGGTGCGTAGGCAGAGTGGTGGTGAGATGGAGTGGCCATTGATAGGTAAGAAGACTATTGATGGGAATGGGGTTTATGCTGATGCGTATGGTTATAGCGATTTGAGGTATACTGATGAGGGGTTGAGTGATGGGAAGTGGCGGCGTGAGTTACACAGGGGTTGGTTGGTAAGTGGTTCTAATGTAATGGGTGATGTTTCTGAGGATTTGGATGTTGGGGGTGAGGGGGTGCTGGAGATATTAGGTAGGGGTGCTTTGGGGGCGGGTGTGAGTGAGGATGCGTATTTGTTAGGGCGTGTTTTGGTGAAGAAGCTTAGTCTAGGTGATGGTTCTGGTATAGCGTGGTGGACGTTTGATAATCATTTAAAGGCTGGGATTAAGTCTAGCCGGCTTGAGGTGTCTGATCATGAAGTGGCGCGAAGTGTGAGCCCGAATCTGAGTCATGTTGGGGAGGGTGGTGATTATTCTTTAAGGGGTTTTCAGGAGAATTTGTTAGAGAAAGAGGAAAAGGTTATTTCTATGGGGAGTGGTTTTTTGGCTCAGGAGGATGCGGTGTATGCACGGGTGGCATTTGGGAGGTATGTTCATGATTTGACTGATTATTCTCCGGGGATGTTTATTGATACGGCGCGAGGTGGATTTCAGCGCGATCTTACTCCGCTTTTGTTTGGGAAGAAGGGTGAGAGGCGTATTGAATTTGAAGTTCCATATAAGGGTATGTCTGATGATGCTTTTACGTCTGAGCATCCGATAGTGTGTGGTATTCATCATGATGTGTTAGGGCCGACATTTTCTGCGTTGAGGTACTGGGGTTTACAGAAGTATATGGTGGGAGGTGAGTTTGATACTGTTTTAGATATAAGTGCGGGGCGGCATAGTCCGGGAGCTGGCTGGCCGCATGGGGTTAGTGATGGGTTTACGTATGATGCTGCTAGATGGTCTGATGAGGTGCCGAAGCGTCATCCTGTGATGACGGATACGCGCTGGCATTATTATTTTTCTATTCATGGTGATAAGATTAGGACGCATATTATTCCGAGGGTATGTCTATGGAATCCGTATAATAGGGATATGGTGATGAGAGATATGATAGCGTTGATGCCGAATCCTTTTTATAGGTCTGGTGGAGGGGTTCATTTTTATTTTGATGATGATGAGGTTGAGCGTTTAAGGGGCCTAGCGAGCGATGGTGGGGATGTGGTGCATCGCTGGGTTAAGAAGTCAGCGAATCCTCTTGGGGATAAGTATAAGGCGCGGTTGAAGGTCTCTGGAGAAAGTGGGTTATTTGTTGGTAGTCGGTATTTGGCTTTTACGCTGAAGGGGGTGAAGTTAGGTGCTGGTGAGTGTCATGTGTTTTCGCCCAGTATTGATAGTGGGAGTGTGAGTGGTGGAGATGTGAAACTGGCGCGTTATGAGGAGGAGGAGATTTCTAAGAATGTTTTGCGCTCGGACTCGAGGCAGGGTGGGGATCATTTTTATTATGATATGGGGTCTAGTGATTTTGAGGTTCAGACGTCATCTGGTTGGCGTTTATTGAGTGGTGATACTAGGGCGAAGTTGGATTTGGGGGCGATTCATGATTACAGGTTAGAGACTGGGAGATTGGTTGAGAATTTTCCATTTATTTTAAAGTCGTCACGTGGGGAGATACCTTTGCTGAGTGTGCTAATGGCATCTGAGGAACATCCTACTTTGCAGTTGATTAATAATGGTTTGGGAGGCGTTTCTCCGGCTTATTATTTTGGTTATTCTGGTGCGTCTTGGGGCAGTGCGAATACGGTAGGTAGTTTTGGTTCTATGCAGCGGTTTGTAGATGCACCAGGAAAGGATGCGCCGGCGACGCATCAGGTAGGTGCAAAGCTTTTATGGTTAGATGAGTCAACGACTGAGGGTAATAAGGCGCCTTTGCGTTATGGGACGACACGTAAGACGCGATGGGGATCTGAGCATATGGTTTATCATCCTGCGGTTATAGCGAACTGGAATGTGAGGTCACAGCTTACGAGTAGGTCACCTGCGTCTCAGTGTGGGAAGGCGTGGTATTTGTTTAGTGCTGGGCCGTGGATGTTACAATTTGTTCCGAAGAGTCCGCAGGATGCTAATGATAGTCCTCAATTGAATGCTACAGGTAGTGCGTTTATTAAGCATCCGTTTGGTTTGGCGGTTGATCATGCTGTTTCTCCGGAGGTGGTTTTGTTTGATATGCCGGATAGTGATTTTGGGATTCATTCTATGGCTACTTTGCGTCATGTGATGATGAGTCCATATTCATGGCATCCGAGTTATGTGGTGGGGCATTCATTAAGGGATCTTCATGCTCCGAGTTATTCTACGGTGCATGCGGGTGTGGTAGCGGGTTTGGGTGAGGCTGGAGGTGGTCACAATCATTGGGATTTGGCTATAGGTGGGTATAGGTCTGGTTTTAGTTATGGTGCGGCTAATGCTGAGAATGATTCAGATGGGTTGTTGCAGTTAGGTGGCATGGAAACGACGCGGCATGTGGGTATGCGATTGTTAAGGTCAGGTGATGATATATTGCCGTATGATATTGCTTATGAAGTGAATGAGAGCTTGTGGAATGGGTATTTTATTTCATCTTTACCGGTTTCTGGGGATGGTGAGGGTTTTTCATCTGCTAGTCCGGAGAATCAGCGATATGTGATGCAGGTGAATGAGGATGTGACGAGAGAGGTTATAGAGAGTCATTTATTGGATGGTGATGATGCTTTTGCCAATGGGTTTTGGATGAATGGATATTTTTACAAGAGGAAGGGAGCTTTTAATGTGAACTCGACCTCTGAGGTGGCGTGGAGTGCGTTTTTGTCATCGACTGTGGGAGTGAAGAGGGAGTTGCGGGATGGGTCTACAATGGAGGGTAGAGAGGGTAGTTTTTCAAGGTTTAGTAGGCCTGAAGGGTTGGCTTTATCGAGGGATTTGGAGCCGAGGGGTGAGGGTGCTTGGCAAGGATTACGGGTTTTAGATGGGGAGGAGATTAGAAGGTTAGCGTCTGCGATAGTGGATGAGGTGAAGCTGCGTGGTCCGTTTATTTCTTTATCTGATTTTGTGAATAGGAGGTTAACAGTGAGGGATGATGAGACGTCTGAGATGGGTGCTTTAGATGCGGCTATTTATAAGGCTGGTTTGAATCAGGTATTTTACGATGATGATAGGTATAATACGAGTTTGATAGATCGAGGTAGTGATCCTTTATCTGCGGATAATAATCATCGTCTCTTTCGTGATGCGTATCTTTATTCTGATGGTGGCCAAGTTAAGAGTAGTCAGGCGGTAACGAAGACGTGGGGTTTACCTAGTTTTTTGATGCAGTCTGATTTGCTTGAGCCGTTGGCGCCATCGATGACTGTGCGAGGAGATACTTTTACGATTAGGGCATATGGGGAATCTAGTGAGAATGGGCGTGTGGTGGCGAGGGCTTTTCTTGAGGCAGTGGTGGAGCGAAGTCCTCATTATATGAATCATCAGTCGGTTACGGATGAGAGTGAGAGAGAGTTTTACAATAAACCTACTGATATGGCACTGGATATATGTCCATTGACAGGTACTATAAAGGAGGGGGATTTAAGTGGTGTGAATAAGGTTTTTGGAAGGAGATATAGGGTAAAGTCTTTCCGATGGCTCAACGAAAATGAAGTTTAATATGAGGAGGAATAGGTCATGATATATGGTAGTGTGAAGTATGTTTTTATGTTTCTTTTTGGTGTGATGTTGTTGCGGGCGGAAACGGAGAGAAGTGGAGGTGGGGCTAAGCCTGCTAGGCTTGCTATTTTGGCATTGGGAGCCAAGCCTACGCGGAGTTATGTGAGGTCTGTGGAGTCTGGGAAAGACTCTGCGAGTGTGATGTTGGCTCCCAAGGTAGGAGTGATACCACCGCGGGTATTGTATATAAATGCGGGTGATGATGAGGGTGATGCGTCTAGGATTCATTTAGCGTTCAATAATCCTCCACAGTATGTGGATGTTAGGTCTGGTCGTGAGCTTGTATTGTGGCGGAGGGGCGTGCTTGCACATAGTGAGAAGGTTGAATATTTACGAATAGCACCTTTGAAACCAGGTTCGTTTCACCTGTTGATTCTACGGGCTGGAGGACGAGGAGATGAGCGTTGGCTTGAGGAGCCGAGGAAGTCTATGTTGGATTTAGGAGGAGGTGATTTACTGAAGAAGAAGTTTGGGGTTTGGAACTTGAGTAAGAGGAGTATAAAGAGCATTTATCATGAGGATTCTGTAATGATGAAGCCTGGATCGTTTATGTCTTATGATGCGTTGGCTGGTGTTCATTTACACCGTGTCTCTGCCGCTTATGCAAAGTCTAAGAAACGGATTTATACGACAGCCTATAAGTTTCACAGGAGAAGAGATTTATTACTACATCTGCTGTATGATGCGAATCCGCATACTAATGACAGGAGGACTGTCGGGTTGTTTACAATGAGTGTACGTCCGCGGATAGGTAAGGATGTGTCTGGTGGTGAGTGAGTAGCGGTGTGGTCAATCTGCTTGTAAAAAGATAGTTTCGATGTAGACTGTTAATTACTACTTTGGTGGCAACCTAATTATATAAAGCTATGAAGATTACATTACTATTTTACTCAATATTTTTACCGGTGATTACGATGATGTTGTCTGGGCAGACAGCTATGAAGGTTGATATGAAAGATGTTACTGACCACATTGACATGGATGGGCAGTTTTTTATGGCTAACAATGTAGAGGGTGATTTAGAAAAGCTGGCTGCGTTAGGAACTGATTTTCTTAAGAATGCTAGAAAACATGGTAAGAAGAGGTTTCCTACGGGGCTGGACTTGAAGCTTATACTGGGTGATATGGGGCTGAATGATCTTGTATCGTATGGAAGGAGTGCGAAGTTTGCGGGAGATCACTGGGTTAGTAAATTGTATTTGCAGAACCAAGGTAGTAATCGGGGCGTGTTTTCTATGATGGGTGAGAAGAATACAGAGTATGAGGTACTCAAGTTTGCGCCATCTGGTGCTGATTTTGTCATGGAGTGGCAGATAGATACTAGGCAGTTAGGTGCGGTGATGAAGCATGTGCCAGGATGTGTTCGTATGGAGAAGGCTATGAAGCGAAATCTAACAGGAGGAGAGACCGTGGAAGACGTTTTGAATATGTATAAAGGTAAGGTGAGTCTGGCGGTTAAACTGGATGATAAGGTCAGAGAAGCTTGTCCGATCTATCCAGAGTATACTTTTCCGAAGTTGCATGGGTGTTTGAGATTGAAGGGGGTGACTCCGATCTGGAAGCATCTTGGTGCAGTGGCTGGTTTTATGATGAAGATGGTAAGGCAGGAGGATGGAACTCTATTAATGATACCACGCAAGCAGCCTAAGAAGATGAATGCTGCGTTTGTTTTAGATATGAAGAATGATGTATTGTGGGCTGGGACAAGTATTGAATTTTTGAATGAGTGCAGGGGTCGTAAGGCTGGTCTGTCAGTTGATAAGGGTTACAAGGCGTTATCTGGAGGTTCTAGAGATGGGTGTGGAGTAGTTTATATTTCTAAGCAGGCTTGTATGGAGCTGAGGCAGGTAAAGGAAGCGAAGTATAAGAAACGTGGCAAGAGCTGTCTGTCTGAGGAGATGAGGAAGAGGGTGTTGGATCATTTAACGGAATCTGAGAATGGCTATTACGCTGAGGTGCGGAAGAGTGAAAAGGGTATCAATGTTTTGTTGAAAGCGCCGTGCCCAGTGAAAGAGATACTGTGTTTTAAGCGATGTGGTAAGAGGTATGGAAAGAAGTGCTGTTCAGCAGGTAAGGGAAAGTGCTGCTCACGTAGTAAATGCGGTGAATTAAAGAAACAATGCGGATCATGTGAGCGTAAGAAGCAAAGAGGTTGTCCATTAGGTGGCGGTTCAAAAAAGCAAAACGCTCTGTGTAATGATGGGTGTGTTAGTGGTTGTAAGAGTGGGAAGTGTTCAAAGGGAAAGAGGAAGTCTAATGGTGGCTGCGCAAGTAAATGTGGTAAAAGCGTTCCTAAGTCAGACGCTAAGGCATTAAAAGATGCTAAGAGGCTTGATCACACAGATGGTGGTGACCAGGGAGATATGTAAAATGAGTTTGCAGTATTTTTTATATAGATGGCTGCGGTAAGTGACTTTGGAGGTTTTATGAGTAGGTAAACGAAACCGACGATGTGGTATTTTGTGAAACAGGTTAGAGACAAGATGGTTATGAGAAATTTCAGAATGTTTCTCACACAGAGGGATGCTGGTGTTTTTTGCTGCTACGTGGTATAATACTATTTTTCGTTAGACATCAAAGAATTTTTCTATTAGAAACTGTACTCAGAAAAATACACAATAAATAATATTTTCATCTCATTATGCTCAAATTATCTCTAAAAGCAGTTTCAGTTGGTTGCGTAGCTTACTCATCATCATTGCAAGCAGCGGATGTGGATATTTTTCTAACTGGCGGTCAGTCTAATGCAGAATGGAATAGTTACGCATGGTATCAGGGAGTTTCAGATGAGATTACAAGTAGTGGGCTGTATAGTAATCCAGTTGTATTACAAACTTCTCATAGTGGTAGGCCGTTTGGGGATTGGTTCAACGATGGAGTGGCTGAGATTCATTATCAAGCTGATTTTTTTAATGATAGTGGAACGGGAGTATTGCAGTCTAAAATCAATGAGATCATTGCAGCTGGTGATACACCGCGCTTTAAGGGTTTATTTTGGTTTCAAGGCGAGGCAGATGCCAAGGGTAAGGACAGTGGATCAGTGGTGCTTTATCCAAGTAGGTGGAGCGATATGCTTGATGAGCTTGATTCAGACTTAGGTTATTCTGACTGGAATTATCTCATGAATACGGTAGGGCGCATAGATGCTGGTGAGAATACGGGTGAAGAGATAAACGCTACGTTTAAAGAAATTACGGACAATGATTCACGCGGTGTGCTTTTCGAAACGCAAAGTTTACCCTATAAGACTGCGCCTGAGGATATTCATGGTTATGATCATAATTTGGTAGGTACTGACAACGTCACTTTATTTAATGCGACGTTTGTGCCTGAGCCGAGCACTGCATTGCTCTCGTTGATGTCTTTTGGTTTTTTAGCTCTGAGGCGTAGGAGGTAATAGGGGGGTGGAGTTGGGGAGTTTTGGGAGTTTGGGAGTTTGGGAGTTTTGGGAGTTTTGGAGTTTTGGAGTTTTGGGAGTTGGGGAGTTGGGGAGTTGGGGAGTTTTGGGGTTTTGGAAGAAGGCTAGGGTAGTTGCAGCAAAGATTTATAGAACTACGTGCACAACAATCTATCAAGATTAGCTTCGTTAATCGTCAGTTGCATAGTCCACTATTCGCTTTCCTCTTGCCTTGCTGCTCTTGCTATCTTGTTGTGCTATCAAGCCATTCTAACAGTTCAAATGGTATTAGGCGGTGGTTTGGTGTTCATTTTATTTTGAACGTTATGGGGATTTGGGTTACATACTTATTAAGATGTCAGGTGCAGATGATAAAGAGATGGATTTCAGGGTTGGCGACGCTGATGTGAATGTTGAGCTTGAGGCTATGGTGAGGGAGTTTTTTGCGGATACGGTGCGGGTTTTGGGTTTGCCTAGGAGTGTGGGTGAGATATATGGCTCGTTGTTTATTAGTAGGGAGCCTTTGGCGCTGGATGATCTGGTTGATTTATTGGGGATAAGTAAGGGGAGTGGGAGTCAGGGGCTGAAGATGTTACGGACTCTAGGAGCTGTTAGTGAGGTATCAGGTATTGAGGGGAGGAAGATTTTTTATGAGGCTGATGTTGAGTTAAAGAGCTTGGTAGGTGGATTTATCCGTGAGGAGGTAAGACCGCATTTGCGGAGTGCTAGGGTGAAGATAGGTCATATGGATGCGTGTAATGAGGGTGGGGATGTTCACTATGATGAGCGGATAAAGAAGTTGAATAATTGGCGTAAGCGGGCTGGGGTGATGTTGCCGATTTTACAGAAGTTACTGGGTAAGTAGATGGTTGAGGATACTAAAGAGAGGTGGTATGTAGTGCGTTCACAGACGAAGCGTGAGCAGGCGGCAGCAGGTTATGTGCGAAGGGAGCTGGGGCTGGAGGTGGTGGCGCCGCAGATCCGTTATACTAAAGTAACGCGGAGGGGGAAGGTGTTGTGGAGGGAGGCGATGTTTCCTGGGTATTTGTTTGTTAAGTTTGATAGGGAGGTGGATGAGAAGGCTGTGTGTTATGCGCCTGGAGTCTTGAAGGTGTTACGGTTTGGTGACTATGTGCCAGATATTGAGGCGAGTTTTGTTTTGGGTCTTAGTGACTTGGTGGGTGATGAGGGGGTGTTAGATTTAGCGCATAGTGTGGAGCTAGGGCAGGAGTGCGAGATGGCTGATGGGGCTTTCAAGGGGAGCGTGGGTGAGGTTGTGGAGGTTTTACCTGGTGGTGAGAGGGTTTTGCTTTTGATGGAGATGATTGGTGGTGAACGATTGGTGGAGGTGGATATTTTTTCACTGCTGCTGCCGAAGCCGGGTGGGATTTAGAATTTAGAATTTAGAATTTGGAATTTGGTGTTTTTTTGATTTAGTTCATTTTTAATTGAACTAAATGAGAAGTATGATGTCTTAAGCCTCGAAGAGGATTTCGTTATGGCGAAGTTTAAAGCAGATTTAGTGATTTATTTGAAGGTTTCGCCTAGAAATTGGGGGTTTGACCAATGGCGGCAGCGTGTCTAGGGTGCGTGACAAATTTTATTGATTATGATAGAGGTAAAGAAGATATGTTGTATTGGGGCTGGATATGTAGGTGGTCCTACGATGGCGATGATAGCGGCAAAGTGTCCGGATATTGAGGTCACTGTGGTGGACATCAATGCGGAGCGGGTGGCGGCTTGGAATTCTGATGAGTTGCCGGTGTATGAGCCTGGTTTGTATGAGGTGGTGAAGTCGGCACGAGGACGGAATTTATTTTTCTCTACGGATGTTGATGGTGCGATAGTGGATGCTGATGTTATTTTTGTATCTGTAGGAACACCGACTAAGACGTATGGAATGGGTGCGGGGAAGGCTGCTGATTTATGTTATGTAGAGGGGGCTGCGCGGATGATTGCGAAGGTGTCAAAGGGTTCTAAGATTATTGTTGAGAAGAGCACGATACCTGTGCGGACTGCGCAGGCATTGAAGACGATATTGGAGGCTAATTCTGAGGAGGGCAGGTTTCAGGTGTTATCAAATCCTGAGTTTTTGGCTGAGGGGACTGCGGTGGAGGATTTGACTCATCCGGATAGGATACTGATAGGTGGTAGTCCTTCTGAGCGTGGTCAGGCGGCAGTTGAGGCGTTGGCTAGTGTTTATAGGAGGTGGATACCTGATGAGCGAATCATAAGGACGAATTTGTGGTCATCTGAGTTGTCGAAGTTGGTGGCGAATGCGTTTTTGGCGCAGCGAATTTCTTCTATCAATTCTATATCTGCGTTGTGTGAGAAGACGGAGGCGGATGTGGATGAGGTTGCGAATGCGATAGGGATGGATTCTAGGATAGGGCCTAAGTTTTTGAAGGCTTCAGTGGGATTTGGCGGTTCATGCTTTCAGAAGGATCTGCTGAATTTGGTCTATTTGAGTGGTCATTTTGGGTTACCTGAGGTGGCGAATTATTGGCAGGCGGTGATTGATATGAATGAGTGGCAGAGGTCACGTTTTTCTGCGAAGATAGTGGAGTCGTTGTTTAATACGGTGAGGGGTAAGAAGGTTGCGATTTGGGGTTTTGCTTTTAAGAAGGATACGAATGATACGCGTGAGTCAGCGGCGATATATGTATGCCGTGATTTGATCATGGAGGGTGCAAATGTGGCGATATATGATCCCAAGGTGAGTAAGGAGCAGGTCTTTACTGATTTAGAGTACTTGGGAATGGAACGAGATATGTTAGAGAGACAAATAACGTATTGTGGTTCATGCGAAGAGGCAGCGATGGATGCGCATGGAGTGGCTATCCTGACTGAGTGGGATGAGTTTAAGTCTGTGGATTTCAAGATTGTGTATGAGCATATGTTTAAGCCTGCGTTTATGTTTGATGGGAGGAATTTGATTGATGCTCAACAGGTCAGAGAGATTGGGTTTGATTTTTATTCGATAGGAAAGGGGTGATTTTGGGAGTTTTGGAGTTTTGGAGTTTTGGAGTTTTGGAGTTTTGGAGTTTTGGAGTTTTGGAGTACTTATGAAAATTGAGAAGTTTGAGGATATTATAGCTTGGAAGAAGGCTAGGGTAGTTACAGCAAAGATTTATAAAACTACCTGCCAATCACCTTTTAATAGGGATTACGGTCTTACAGATCAAATCCGACGAGCTTCGAGCTCAATCATGCATAATATAGCCGAAGGCTTTGATGCAGGCAGCACGGCTGAGTTCATACGCTTTCTACGTTATAGCTATCGCTCAGCTGGCGAAGTGCAAAGTCAATTGTATGTGGCCTTGGATGTAGAATATATATCTCAACAAGATTTCAAACAATTTTATGAAGACTCAGCAGAAATAAAGAAACTAATCTCAGGCTTCATAAAGTACCTCCTTACTAAAAAATAAAATACCCATCACTTCCCTAGTTCGGAACTGCCCTACTACAAAAACTTTAATATATGTCTAAAAAAATACTGATTACTGGTGGTGCTGGTTTTTTGGGGTCGCACCTTTCAGAGCGATTGCTTGGTGAGGGGAATAAGATTTATTGTTTAGATAATTTTTACACGGGGTTTAAGAAGAACGTGTCTCATCTTATGGATCATGCTGATTTTGAGTTGATTGAGCATGATGTGATGGAGCCATTTGATGAGTTGGGCTTGGATGTGGATGAGATATATAATCTGGCTTGTCCTGCGTCACCGCCGCATTATCAGCAAGATCCTGTTTTTACGACTAGGACTGCTGTTTTTGGAGTGATTCATTGTTTGGAGCTGGCGCGTCGAACTGGGGCGAGGATGTTTCAGGCTTCGACCTCTGAAGTTTATGGTGATCCGTTGGTTCATCCGCAGCCAGAGAGTTATTGGGGGAGTGTGAATCCTATAGGGATACGATCTTGTTATGATGAGGGTAAGAGGGTTGGAGAGACACTGATGTTTGACTATCATAGGCAATATGGGGTTGATATACGAGTGGTGAGAATTTTTAATACTTATGGGCCGCGGATGAACCCTGAGGATGGAAGAGTGGTTAGTAATTTTATTGTTCAGGCATTGAGGGGTGAGGACATTACGATTTATGGTGACGGGATGCAGACGCGTTCTTTTTG
>CALGZA010000072.1 GCA_937934595.1 uncultured Verrucomicrobiales bacterium
CTCCTCCTTTACATCCTCCTCCTTAACTTCCTCCTCCTGCTCTTCCTCTACCTCAGCACTTACTTCATCCTCCTCCTTCTCATCCTCCTCATCTATATCATCAGCCTTATCTTCCTTAGAATCTCTCCCATCAGATCTCTCCTGAACCTGCTCTAATGCCGCTACCACCTTCACCTCAGAATTAGAACTCCCCACACTACTACCATCATTCACTATCACATGCTCCTCAGGTAAAGAACTAATAATTGTTACACTAAGACCATCTCCCATGCTATCATCCACAGCAGCCCCAAATAAAATATGCGCCGTCTCAGGAACCGTCTTCGATAGCTCTCGCATCAGAAGCTCCACCTCATATAGAGTCATCTCACTCCCACCGCACACATGCACCAAAGCAGTCTCAGTATTCTTCAGTAACCTCCCCTTATCCAATAGCGGACTATTCAATGCACTCTTTAGCGCAGCCTTACTCCGGTTCTCACCACTCGCTATCCCTGAGCCAAATAAACAACGTGAACGCGTAGCACGCAGCGAACTCATCAAATCATCCAGCCCCACATTGATCAAACCAGGACGTATCACTAACCGCGTAACAGCCCTTATACTCTCACTTATCATCCTATCAGCCGCAGAAAATGCCTCATGAATCCCCTGCGCGGCCAATACCAACTCACCCATCCTCCCATTATCAAAAGTCACCAAAGCATTTGCTAAAACACTCAGCTCATTCAATGACGTCTCAGACTGCTCACGCCGCCTCATCCCCTCAAAACTAAATGGCATCGTGCCAAACACTACCACAAAAGCACCAGCCTCCCTAGCTATCCTAGTCACCAAAGGCGCCGCTCCAGAACCCGTTCCGCCACCCAGACCCACACAGACAAAAACCATCTTATGTCCACGCAGCGCATCTCTTATCTCAGTCTCTACCTCCATCGCAGCCTGTAATCCAAGATCAGGATCTCCTCCACATCCTAACCCACGCGTAAGCTTCGTCCCCATCTGAATCTTCTTCTTTGCCACCGTACTCGTTAGAGTCCTAGAATCCGTATTCAATGCAAGTAACTGAGCATCCTCCATACCATCCAGCGCCACACGGTCTAGCATATTGGCTCCAGCACCCCCTATCCCTACTATTATTACTTCTGAATCAGGGATTGTCTGCTGCGCTTCTCTTTGGTAGGTGATCATATAAAATAGAAAATTACTTAACTTTTCTTTATCTATTTTCCCAGCACTTTACCAGCTATAAATAGATAAAATTACTCTCACTTATCATCTAGACCTCCTAACCAAATCACTGTAATAAAAAACTATGCCCACAAATCTGACTTTCCTCATAGCCATCATCTATCTGTTACCAACATTTTTCTTCTCTGCTAACTACCTTGCAAGCACTCCTACACAGTCCATCGACTTCACGCTTACATGGACTATGGGCTGCTTCTGCACTGCACACCTCCTATCCATCGGACACAACTCAGGACGCTACTGGACCATCTTTCTATCACTTGGATTACTAGCCCTTGTAGCTGTAAGAATAAAAACAATAGTCCTATCCCCCTCAGAACTATTCCCACCAACATCATATACATTGTTCACCATCCTCTACCTCTCATACGCACTCACCATTCTATACACCCTCTTCACCAAAGCAGTATCTGCCCATTTCGATGAAAAAATGAACTAAATACCGCCAAACGCATACAAACTACCTCCTCCGCACTACAACAAATGCCAAACCTCCCAAAATAACCATAATAGTTGAACTCGGCTCAGGAACACTCTCAAAACCCAGTGCAAACCCCTCTCCCATAGCATTGATACCATCAACATTATAATGAACATTGTCAGACTTCATACCAAAGTCATTAGTACTAAAATAACGTCCATTCACAATGCCATCCATTACAGCTCGCTGTGCATCAGCCACAGTAGTTCTTCCCACAGCTCCATCCTCTCTGACAAGAGCAGTAACAAATGGCAGATCTGGCTCACCAAGTACTGACCTAGTATCAGTCACAAACTGATTAAAATTCACAGCATAATTAGAAGCATGCGTTGCGTTGGCCGCGTCAGTTTCACCCTGCATCCAGAAATACGCCTTCATATCATAAGTATGCCCATTTGCTGTCAGAGCTGCTAGCGCATCACTCTGCGTCGTCTGCCACTTACTCCACATCGACCCACTAGGTGACTCCCACTGAGTATGAAGATTCGTCCCCCCAATTGAAACCTTTATAAAAGCTGGATTATACCCCTGGCTACGTAACTGCCTGGACGCCTCAATCTCAGAACCATAGTAACCATTAGACAAAGGCCCCATCGTAGTCCAACCTGAAGCCCCAGTCGGCGATCCAGCCGGCCCATCAGTATCATAGTAATAAGGTGTCATCGCGTCAACAGGCTGAGAAACATACCCCGTATTGTTACGTCCTGAAGCATTAGACTGGCCTCCCAGAAAGAACACATCATAATGATCCGCTCTAGCACCCGAATGAATGCCTAATGACACTAGTGCTACCATATAAAACAGCCTCCACCCTCTTCTAATGCAGAGACTACTTAATGTGAAATTTTTAACTACCATCATAATATATCTATATAAGGATTATATAACCGCACCAGACTGCTAACGCCTCCTGCGTAAAACTGCCGCAAAAAAACCTAACCCAACCAGTGAAAATGAACTCGGCTCAGGAACCGGCAAAAAATTAATATTATCGAGTGCCACGATCTCAGTATTAACAGCACTAGGGTTTGGTGGACTAGAACCTATACCCCCATTCAGATTCTCTGATCCAAAAATAATAGATGCATTCGGATTAGATAGTAACGCATCAAGCTGAGCCTGCGTAGCCACAACAGATGTTAACGTATTATTGCCGTCACTCAGAATTCCTCTCCATCCAGATGCAGTCGTAAAATCTCCACTCAGACTGTGCCAAGTGCCATCATTAGCCGGAATATCAATAAGGTTCAAACCAAAACTATTAGCTACCGTACCATCCGTTATAACTATATCAGCCCAGTTCAAAACACCAGCTGGCGGAGGAGTCAAACTATAAGAGTTTAAGAAATCAAAACTAAATGAACCACCAACCAAAGTAGCACTCGCGGGCATCGCAAACCCTATCAAAGGCTGGTCATCAAAAGAATAGATGTAATCATCCCCTGCACCCGCAGGTCCATTTAAAGTAGTACCAGTAAACAACGGAGGATTAGTAGTAGAACCAGACCAAAATACCCCAGATCCCCCCACAGGACTTAAACCAGAAGAGCTAGTAATAAATCCAGGAGCACTAGTTTCAAAATCAGAAATAACCTGCCCCCATGCAGATATCGCTAATAAGGCATTAATCACTGCTACTCGGCAGAAACCTCCTTTTTTTTTGATGTATAAATTCATATTAATTTTCATTATAAACATACTTTAATTTAATGTCAATATATACTTTATAAATTGTAAATCAACTATTGTAATAACTATTTTAAAATCCTGATGGTGCATCATAGCACAATGATCAGTATTTAAGGCGATGATTATATCAAACCGCAGCATATATAGAATATTATATTAGATTCATTTAAGTTCTAAATCACTTCATCACAACCATGTTTCTGATCTGTTTTACGGATTGCTATTAGTAAGCCATAGATCAAGAGCTGATAAACTCGATATATCTGTAACTTCCTTAAATAAATGTCTTAACTAAAGGCATGAACATTAGAAGATTCACAATACCTATAATTACGATAGCCCTTATTTTGGCATCAACTCACAAATCCTTAGCTCAAAATAAAAAAACAACAAATACACAGACAACCAAAAACGTCCAAATAGATATAGAAACATACGACATATCTGCACTAGATTTCGCCCACATCATCACCACATACACCGAATCTACATGTGATCAAACCCAACTAAGAGATCAACTCAAAAACAAAAAACACCCAGCTAGAGCAACATTAATAAACAAAAGAACAATTAAAACAAAAACTAATAAAAAAACAAGAAACACATATAATAAAAAAGAACTGATTAGCTATTCAAAATTTGAAAACCCATACAACAACAGCAATCTACAAATCCGCATAAAAAAACAACTCCCCCCACTACCCCCTATGAAAGCAGATTCATATAAAAATATGTTAGGCACAGAAATTAACACGCTTTCAGAATTAAGCAAAGACGGCAAAACAATCTCATTACAATTTGAGAAAAGAACACAGAGCCTAATTAAATTCCAAACATTTCAAGAGTGGAAAATAAAAAACAAAAAAACACTCATACAAGTGCCCATAATATACCTTACAAGAATCAACACTCAAATTAAACTAAAACCAAATATATTTTCCCTCATTGCAGCAAACACCCCAGAAATTAACGGCAATCCTGACCAGACAAAAAAAAGACTCACTTTCGTAAAAATACAGATCCTTAATGATAGAAAAAACAGTACGGATAAATAATCATCAAAGGCCAATTGATTCAAAAAAATCAAACCTAATAAAACATAACGTAACGTAATAAAACATAATGCACTAAACACATGAAATTCACAAAAAAAATAAAGATCATACTAGTTTTAACCGTCAGTCACATCCCCTTCATCTCCGCTCAGGATAAAAAAACAGATCATCACAAATTTAATCCTACTATACATACCTACATCGAAGAAATCCAGATTTCATCTATAGAATTTGTAGATATAATGTCAGTTAGTCATAACAGCACTGATTTCTCAGTATTGAGGAACAAGCTTATAACACTAGTTAAAACAGGACAAGCTAAATTCATCAGCAATCAATCTTTAAACTGTATAAGTAAAGATATAAAAACCGTAATGAAATCGGGACAAAGATTTTTAGCGCCATACGATTATGAAAGCCCCTACCCTTACCCAGGGCAACTAGGAAAGGCAGCACTGAAAACAGAAGTTCTGTTACCCCCTATACCTAATTACTTCAATCCTTTTTTCAATGGAATTGTCAGCGACTATAAACACACCCTACTAAAAGATGGGAACAAAGTATTCATTAAATACAGAACAAGCATATCTGAATTTTTTAGCTATAATCTAATGCAAACTTGGAACACCGAATTAGTAAAATCTAAAGTACAAAAGAAGAACTTTTATACAAACCATCTAGAGACAGAACTCACTCTAACATTAGGAGAATTCACTCTTGCCTGCACATACACCCCACTCACTAAAGGAAAACCTGATGAAAGTAAGAAGAACCTCGTTTTTATAAAGTGTAACATCAGCCAGCCCACCAAATCAAAATAATCGCTACCCCATAAAATTAACAAACCCATTAAAAAGTCATACACATCATGAAAAAAATATTCTTTAAAACCTTTGCCCTAAGCTTGTCTATAAGCCCATTTATCCACGCTCAAATCAAATCATTAGAAAATGACCTGCCCTCCACAGCTGTGAAGCCAATTCAGAAAAAAAAGAAACCCCAGCTAGTCAGCTTATACACAGAGATCATAGACATATCAGCTGCTGACTACATAAAGTTGTCATCAAATCCAGCACTAGAATTTAAAAATCACGACAAATTAAGAAAACATCTCATCGGGCTCGTTAAACAAGGAAAAGTAAAATTGATCACTAACCAGTACGTGACTATAAAAGTAGGTAGTGATGCAGAATTCAAGCCAACAAATGCAGAATTAAAGTCAACAAATGCATACTCATACCCATTAGTGTTTCGATTCCCTGAAGGAGCTACTGACAAAAAAAATACTCCTTCTATACCTGCGGCCTTTGAATCAACAGATGTTGGATCTAAAATAAAGATCTCTGCTTATTATAATAAATCCGGAATATTGGTATGTTTTTTCAGACCAACCATCGTCACCCTTAAAGGTCAAACAATCTTAAAAGATTGGAACACAAAATCAGTAAAAGCCGTTAATCAATTACCTGTATTTGAAACCGCCGAAGCCGAAAAAACCATTCCACTCAAGAACGGAAAATTCATACTTGCTGAAGTAAAATCCCCCAGTATTAACAAAAAAATTGATAAAACTAGAAAAATACTATTCTTCCTTAAAGCTGATTTATTATACTCTCAAAATAAATAATATACCGCTTAAAAACATAATTAAGCATTGTAGAACAGACACATGAAACCACCTTTCTCATGCTCTGCATAACCTAACAATTGGAAGGCAATCTCTCTAGAAATACCCCCTAAGCTCACAACTCACCCTCCTAGTATCAAATTGCACCTCACACCAAATCTCTTTAGCTAAAGCTTATACCATTTTAACTGTTAGAATGGATTCATAGCAAAATAAAATAGCAAGAGTAGCAAGACAAGAGGAAAGCGCATAGTGGTCTATGCAACTGACGAATAACGAAGCTAATCTTGATATATTGTTTTGCTCTTCAATTAATCAACTCTGCTGCTGTTTACAAATATATTGAAACTACTATCAACCCAGAATAACTGTAAAAATGGTATTACTACATGTTTAAAGTTCATCCACCTGATTGATAAAATCTTTAGTCTATACTCATTTATCTCACAGTTTTCATCTGAAAATGTAAGATAAATCACTCGGGTAAAATACCACCGCCCATAAGAAAAAATAACCCTTTCCCAAGCAGCATAACTAATTGCACATCTTCCACCAAATGATACTTATCACACAATCAACCTCAAATGAATTTAAACGATCTGAGGGACATCCCAACTCCGCTCTGGCACACCCCTGATACCCTGCGCAATGAATCACTAAGACCCCATTGAAAAAATACCCCCCAGATCAAAACTTAATCCTTTAAATACTCAAAAAAAACCCTAATTTCACCATATCATTAAACAACATCTAGCACCTCATCAACCACTGAATAACAAATCATGAAAAAAGAGAAAATAGCTTTTGTAGGAGTTGGCCGCATGGGTGCCAACATGGCACGCAACCTAAAAGACCGTGGCTACCAAATCACAGCAGTCAATGATCTCGACTCCCAAGCAGCCCAGAAATTAGCTGATGAACTTGACGCCAAAAACTGTGACAACTTAGCCGAGCTCACATCACTTGCAGACGTTATATTTACCGTCGTTAGCAATGACAACGCAATGAGAAACATCTTCATGGAAGAACAAAATAACCTCCTCATTGGCGCAGAAGGCAAAGTCTTCATCAACTGCGCAACAGTCTCAGACAAGATACAAAAAGAAATAGACTCAGCCGCTAAAGCTGTCGGCGCCTGTACCCTAGAAGCAGCAATGGCCTCCAGTATCAGCCAAGCACGTGAAGGCAAATTATTCCTCATCATCGGCGGAGAAGAAGAAACCTTCTTAAAGTTCAAACCCATACTAGAAGAAATGAGTGTCAACCTATCTCATACCGGTGATATAGGCAAAGCCGCACAAGTCAAAGCTCTAGTCAACATGGTGATGAACATCAACACAGCCGCTCTCGCTGAAGGACTCGGACTCGCAGACGCACTCGGACTTGACCTCAAAATGATCACAGACGTATTCGCACAAACAGGCGCTAACAGCCGCGTGCTAGAAACCGATAGCGATGACATGATAGACCGCGACCACGAAGCATGGTTCATGGCTGAACACGCTGCAAAAGACAGCGGACTCGCTAAAGACCTAGCTGATAACGTCGGGCTCAGCCTCCCACTTAACAATGCCACAAAAGCTCAATACGATAAACTCACACAAATCGGAAAAGGCCAGCTAGACAAATCAGCCGTATCCGAACTCACTTTCCTCAGCCGCCAATAATCTAGCGGCTAGATACAACAACAAACAACAAACAATAAATACTATGAACAACACAATACCACTAATCAGCTCAGGACTCAAAGGACCACTCGGCGTTCTCCACCTACCACGCCTATGGCAGAAAGTATCACTAGAAAACGTTGGCAAACTCAACAGCGACTACCCAGGAATCGGCGCAGGATATGACTCAATGGTAATAGACGGCCTCGGCCTAGACAAAGACGCATTCGTGTCTTTCATGCAGACCAAGCCTACATACACCCAGCTAGAAGCGTGGATACTCGAAACTAGCGGCGGCGCTCTCGACACAGAAAAAGTTAACACCCTCAACGAGGCCATCACAGGCTACAACCACACTGACGAAACCCGTAAAGAGATCCTCAGCGCATCTGGAATAGAAGACAATGGCACAATCTTAGACGCCATTAACCTCAACAACATCGATGACTGGCAGTGCTTCCACGCTCAAGAAATCGTCTAATTGAAATCAAAACAACAAAAGCTCGTCTCCACACATAAGGAGACGAGCTTTTTCATGCCCATAAGAAATAACAAAAAACAAACCCTACCCCACGTTACAAAACAAACAGAACAAATAACCCAGTAGCTTTGCTAATACCAATGCATGACAAGGCAATGATACGATTAACCTCACCAACTAACATCTCAGCACTCATCGCCTCTATTAGTCCAGAATAACCGGAAAAGAGCATCAGATAAAAAAGAAAAAGCGCAAACCTTCCCCCCTACTATAAAAAACTACTCAAAAAAACCACAACCAAAAGACCACGATCAGCCATCAGAAAATTAATCACCCTTCTTCATCCTCGCCCTACTTTCCCAATAAGTCTCCCAAGGAAATACCCAAGCTCTTCCTGTTTCCACTTTATAGCCCTCAGTAAATCCCTTCCCATTCGTATGCTTAGCACGAAAAAGCATCAGCTCACCTTGAGGCTCACCCGTCATCTCAATAATCGAAGTCGAATAATGCCCCTCATGGTAATCCTTCATCTCCTCTACACTCGGGAACCTATAACAGGTTAACTGAATAAAATAACCACACAAACCAACAGCTACAACTAGTATCAAATATTTATAAATAAATTTCATAGATCTACATTATCATAGCTTCTGGATCCCACTCTACCTCAGGATAGCTCATATCTAATGACTTCAGAGCATCAATAATAATCTGGCTAACTACCAAGTTCCTATACCACTTCCTGTCAGACGGAACGATGTACCAAGGCGCATCATCACTACTCGTCTTCTCTATCAAAGTCTCATAACAACCCATAAAATCATCCCACTTAGCTCGATCATTAAGATCATTAGGATTGAATTTCCAATGCTTAGCCGGATCATCCAACCGCGCCTGAAGCCGCTCCTTCTGCTCATCTCTTGATATGTGGAGAAAAATTTTAACAATCTTAGTACCCTCATCAGCTAACATCCGCTCAAACTCCACGATGTGTCTGTAACGCTTACTCCACACCAACTCCGGCAGTAAGTTCTTCACACTAACCGCAATAATATCCTCATAATGACTACGGTTAAATACAGAAATCATGCCATTAGCCGGCGCATGCTGATGAACTCGCCACAAATAATCATGGGACAACTCTTTTTCAGAAGGTTTCTTAAATGATGTAACCTGAATCCCCTGCGGATCCACACGCCCAAACACAGACTTAACACAACCGTCTTTACCTCCAGTGTCCATCGCCTGTATAACAACAAGAAGCTTCCGCTTACTCTCTGCATAAAGCAGATTCTGCATCTCCTTAAGCTCCTCCTTCAGACCATTAAGCACATTGACATGACGCTTTTTTCCAGACTCAAATAGTGACTTATCACTCGTATCTATAGAACCCAGATCCACCTGACTACCAGGTTTAACCACATACCGCTGTACTGCCTCTTTTAAATGCATAAAACTAAACTGTACCCATGTCTCCCTTGAATCAAGGCCAAAGAACCAAATGCCATTCTCTCTAACTCGAAGTATGCTCTATCATCGCATAGGCATTATGATTATGTATAGACTCATAATTCTCCGCCTCAACCCTATACCAAACTATATTCTCCTGAGCATTCGCCTTTGCTGCCACATTTCGCACCAAATCCTCAACAAATACTGGATTATCATAAGCCCTCTCAGTCACATACTTCTCATCAGGACGCTTCAATAAACTATACAACTCACAACTTGCTGAAGACTCTACCAGATCTATCAAATCTTCTACCCAGATAGGCTGCTTAGCTCTCACAGCAAAAGTTACCAACCCACGCTGATTGTGAGCCCCATAGTCACTTATAGCCTTAGAACAAGGACACAAAGTAGCCACAGGAACCATTACCGTGCATATGAAATCCGTAGAACCATCACTACTCGCATCAACCTCAAACTTTACCTCGTAATCAAGAACTCCACCCTTACCTGTCACAGGGGCCAACTTCGTCCTAAAAAAAGGAAACTGAAACTCCACATGCGCCCTAGAGGCCTCTAATCTCTCTAACAGCTCCTCAGGCACCTTCTTCATCTCTCTCACATCAAGACAATTACCATGAGAATTCAACACTTCTACAAATCGACTCATGTGAGTCCCCTTAAAATGTTCAGGCAAATGAACCGCCAATGAACTAGTAGCTATCGTTCTCTGCGTCCCTCCCTCCTTTTCTCTCACCTCAACAGGAAATCGAAGCGCTTTCACTCCCACTCGATCAATCGCTATATTACGATCATCCCTCTCATTCTGAGTATCTTTTAGCTCTTGGAGCTTTTGGTTGGGTTGTGATGCCATCTGAAGAAATATTTAAGATATAAATGTAAATATTAAAAACAAAAGTAGCTTGCCTAGAATTAACAGACAAGCTCTTTCAGAGTGATTGAAAACCATGTTTCAGTCTACGCGAGATAGGCTTTACTTCCTACACTTGTGCAGACTATGGAAGCAAGTTGCAAGAACGTGCTCGCTTAATCTCACGTGTGATCTTGCGATGAAGCTTTGCAGACACTCCAGTCACACGTCGCGGCAAAATCTTGCCAGTCTCTGTAGTAAACTTACTTAGAATCTCAGTGTTCTTATACTCAATTAGCTCTGCAGGCAGATCTAATCTACGTTTAGTCATGCAGCGGTTTGCTTTACGAAAAGCAATGCGGCGTTCGATGGTCTTTGGTTCAGACATAATGGTTAAAAAAATTTAATAATTGGTGTAATTAGCGGAGCTCACGGTGGACTGTGCGGCGTCTCAAAGCAGGATTGTATTTCTTCTTCTCAAGACGTCCCGGCGTGCGGAGACTCTTCTTATTTCGTGTTGTCGTATAGCGGGAAGGAGATTTTCCTTCACCCCTAGCTTCTGTGCATTCTAGTATGATAATATCGCGAGCCATGATTTTGAATTGGTTTAAATCGGGACGCGCAAACTAACTACATTTACAGCTAGGTCAAGCGAAACCTTCATTTTCCCTTATTTATTTTTACTTAATAAAAATTGATTAATTAGTTTACCTCAACAACCTACAGTAATTCTAGTAGTCCAGCGTAGCTCCATTATACCCAGGTTCGTCATGCCGCCTAAATCTAGTTTTGCCATGCTTTTCTTCCCACATCTCCTGCACCTCCACAGTAAGCCTACAAAAAGGAATCGCCTCAATCCGCTCTTTAGGTATTTTTTCTCCAGATATCTCACAATAACCATAAACCCCACGCTCAATTCGTTTAATAGCATCCTGTATCTCATACAGAGCGTCTTGTTCTTTAGAAAGCAAGTTTAACGCCAGATCCCTATCATAAGCATCACTACCGGCATCTGCCGTATGCTCCCCAGATCCAGATAAATCACTACCATCCCCTATTGACTTCAAAGTATCATTGGCATGACCCACTGTCGTATCGATCAACTCATCCTTCAAATCAAGAAGTCTCTTATACTGAATCTTATCGAACGCGGTCAACTTCCTTACCTTAATCGGCTTCTTCTTTTTATCTTTTAATGACTTCTTTGGTGCCCCAGTTGCCTTCAACTCAATACTCTTAACAGGCTTTTTGTGAGTCGCAGTAACCGCTTTCTTAGTAGCACTCTTAGCCGCTTTAACAGCCTTCTTAGCTACCTTTTTAGCTGCTTTTTTCACCACCTTCTTCGCTATTTTAGAGTTAACTTGCTTAGCCACTTTATTAGCTATTTTTTTCTTGGCAACCTTCTTTACCGCTTTCTTAGCTACTTTTTTCTTAGCTACCTTTTTGACAACCTTCTTTTTCAATGCCTTCTTAGCCACTTTTTTAACCACCTTCTTCTTAGGAGATTTTTTGACTACTTTCTTTGCCGTTTTTTTCTTAGCTGCCATGGTAATAATGTTGTATTTTTTAATACTCTTATATTTATTAAAATGATTGAAATATTGTTTTTACAATATTTCAGATATAGATTTGTCGATCTTCTGCAAGGTAAAATTTACTTATTACCTAAATTGATGAATAATTAAAAGTTAAAAACCCCTATATCAGACCTACTCTGCATCCCCTCAAATGACACATTAGCTAACGCTAAATAAGCTGACTCCACAGCACTAGATCGCGTCTCACCTCCCGCTACTACAGCAAGAACACGCCCGCCATTTGTCTCCCATTCACCCTCAGCATTCTTCTTAGTGCCAGCATGATATAGCTTAACTTCAGTGCCTGAGTCCACTACACTCTCTATACCTGAAATGATATCACCACTCCGGGAACTCTCAGGATAACCCGCTGACGCCCGCACCAAACACACGGACCAACCATCACTAAAACTCAACCTCCCAGAAGACAAAATACCCGCCGCGCCATCTGCACAAAAACGAGCCAGATCACCACCTACTAAAGGCATCACAGCCTGACACTCAGGATCTCCAAAACGACAATTATACTCAATAATCTTAGGACCACTCTCCGTAAGCATCAAACCAAAATAAATAAACCCTCGGTATGGCAAACCATCATCAACCAAACCCTTCACCGTAGGCTGCACTATAGTCTCCTCAATCGTCTTTAACAACCCGTCATCTATCAGTTGCCGTGAAGCCACTGCTCCCATCCCACCAGTATTAGGCCCCTCATCACCATCATAAGCTCGCTTGTAATCCCTAGCTGGAGTGAAAATAAGATACTCACCATCAACCACAGCCGCAAATATACTCACCTCCGGCCCCACCAAGCACTCCTCCACTAGCAGCCTGCCCTTACCAAACTTTCGCTCCACCATTACCTCATTCAGAAATTCCTCTGCAGTCACCTCATCAGGACAGACCGCCACTCCCTTTCCCGCCGCCAAACCATCAAACTTCAAAACCGTTGGGTAAACACCATCAATAGCCACTCTCGCCTCATCCGCATCAGCACAGCCTACAGCTCGCCCTGTTGGTATTCCATGCCGTAACATGAAATCCTTTGCAAACTCCTTCGACGCCTCAAGCTGAGCAGACTGCTTATGCGGCCCCCAACATGGAATACCCTCTTGCTCACATAGATTAGCTAACCCCTCACCCTTCACCAAGTAACTCTCCTCACCAGCTACACAGAGATCAATTTCATGCTCTTTCATCCATGATATAAGAGAATCTAACCCATCAACATCAACAACCTCAGCAAGCTCAGAAATAGCATCACTCCCAGGGAAACAATACAGCTCAGTTCCCGTTGCTGACTCGTGCATCGCTGTAATCAGTGCATGCTCACGACCACCCTTTCCTACTACTAAAATTTTCATATCTACGCAGTCAAGCCGAGCACTTAGCCAGCGTCAAGACTCATTATCGAACCCCACATACACAAGTACATAATCTAGAACCAAAACAATTTTGGCGGAGAACCGAAGTTCTCCGCCAAAGTGTGTGTGTGTCGTTTTGCTTTATTGCCTCAAGGTGGCATATGTATAATACCCCAATCCCGGCGATTGTCTATTAAAAAAGTATATTTTTTATAATTTAAAATATCCCAAACAAATAGCCATAAAATCAAAAAAACAAACAGAGCCTACGCAGCAAAATAAAGTAATCTCCATTAATCCAAATCACAGCACCAGGTATCGGGCGCTATAAACTGCGAATTCTGACCACCTTCATCCCATATCATAACACAACGCTCACTGGCTTCCTGCACGAAGTCCTCACGAGAAATCTCCGGCAGAGTAACTACCAAAGCACGAACATCCACAGGCCATAAATACTTAGGTATAATAGTAACTCGCCCAGAATCACAAGCAGAACACCATTCACTGAGATACCTCCACGTCCCACGCTCACTATCACTATTCATAAAAGGCGGACACGGACGCCTACTCTCATCGTAATGATCAAAAATTTTACCATAAATCAGCTGCTGGGCCACCACCTCACTAGCACCGAATTTCTCTAAAAGTAACTCCCTCCCCTCAGGGGTGTGACTCATACGCAGCTGATGCCTCCTTAACCTCTCAAGCTTATTAATCCAATTATCTCGTGGATCAGGACCAGGGTATTCCACCACCCCATCTTTACCATGACAACGTATCAAATAAAACTTCACCGCCAACTCAAGATGTATAAATACCCCAGACTCTTTATCCCTTAAAACATAATCCAACTCACCCAAAGTAACCCTATCACCATTAAACACCTGAACACCTTTCTGAATCAACTCAACTTCAGCTGATTCAGTCAGCAAATACTCCAATACGTCTTCATACAAATGACCTAACTTCTGGCCATAATTCAAACGTAAATCAACACCAGCTCCCCCACCTCCTAACTTACCCCTGTTAAAACAAACCGCTTCCGGCAGATCACCTACAAGAAGTGATGCATTACGCAGGCACTCCAATAGCGCCTGCGTATGCTCTAAATTATCAGAACCCCCACTCAGCTTAAGCATATATCAGCAAGATGGAGTCCACCATCTTACTCTCACGGAGTGTGTCAGACACCACGATAAGAGGTGTGCCCTCCTTAACAATATCCCCATCCCTCATGAACTCAACAGCATCATTTATCGTCACTAACGGATCCTCATTAAAAGGAATCGTATTAGGCTCTATACCACGCGCCAATGCCAGCTGCCTACAAACTAAAGCCTCAGGCGCAAAAGCATGAATCGTCGCAGCAGGCCTCAAAAGCGCACACTGCGCCGCCATAATCCCACGCCTAGTAAATACCACAATCTCAGCATTAGGAATAGAATCCGCTAACCCAAGAGCCGCATGCACCACCTTCTGCTTATCAGTCTCAAGAATAGCCAACTTACCATTCCCTATAGAACCAGCACGCTCCATTCGCTTTGCAATACGGTCTAGCGTCTCCACACAGCGGATTGGATACTCACCCACTGACGTCTCACCACTTAACATAATCGCATCAGCCTCCTCATAAACCGCAGTGGAAACATCAGTCACCTCAGCACGCGTTGGAGTAGGATTAGTTATCATAGACTCCAACATATGAGTTGCCACTATCACTCTAGTCCCTAATACGTGACAACGATTTACTATCTGACGCTGAATAATTGGTAACTCCTCCACATGCACCTCTATCCCCAAGTCACCCCGAGCTATCATAATCACATCAGAAGCATTTATAATATCATCTATATTCTTGATCGCTTCTTGATCTTCCACCTTAGAAATAATATTCGCTCTCCCCCCTAACTTCTCCATCTCAGACCTGAGCTCATTAACATGCGCAGCATCTCGCACAAAGGATCCAGCAATAAAATCAGACTCACACTCCACAGCAACCTTAAGATCCGCGTGATCTTTTTCAGTCAATGCCGGTAAATTCAATCGCGTCCCCGGCAAGTTAATGTGTCTCCTATTACCAATCTTCCCAGCAGTCAAAACATGACAAATCAACCTGTCATCATGCTTTTCCTCTATCTCCATAAGCATCGTACCATTATCTACCACCAAAGTCGCTCCCTGAGCAACATCATCCATCATACCCTCATAATTCACAGTCGTAGAAAATGGCAATGAAGCGGAGGCTGACTGCTTCCTTATCTCAAACTTATCTCCCACACTCAGCTCATACGGAGCATCAAGATCACCAGTTCGTATCGACGGCCCCTGAAGATCAAAAAGAATCGCAGCATGCTTCTTCTTCTCCTCAGCTATTCTGCGGATATCTGCCACCACGGTCCTACACCAATCATGCTGCGCATGACTCATGTTTAGGCGAAAAACATTAACTCCAGAGTCAATAAGCTCTCCCAAGCGTTCAGGTGAATCCGTCGCCGGTCCAAGTGTGATGATGATACTAGTTTTGCGTAACATGGTAATAGATGTAAAAAGATTAATGTAAAAGTGACTCTCAGACTGAGAAGCGACATACTAGCTAAATTTACCTCCATAGCAAGCCCTGCATTCTCCTCCACCCAAAAAAATCAACATCGCATCACTATTTTAAAATACAACACCCCAATTACACCAACAAATGAACAAACTCTAACTCACCAAATAATAACAAGTAGTGACATAAATCACACAAACAGCCGAGCAGCCCTAGCTCAGATCAAAGAGTGACAAAAGAACCATAACAGCATAATGAATAAGAATTTACCCAAGCACTAACAAAAAACGCCAGCATCCAATCCATAACGAAAATAACCTCTAAAACACCTCACCACAACCATCAGTCTGCGCTATTTAAACGATTAGTATAACTAGCAAACTCACTCTCACTGACTCCAAGCATGGCAGCAGCCCTCGTATGATCTCCCTCTGCAGCACTAAGACCAGCCTCGATAAGCCGCTTGCTAACCCAGCCAAATACACTCTCCCCCTTAGGTGCCATCCTCAAAACATCATCAATAACAGTCCCCCCACTAACCAATGAGGCATCCACAGACGCAGACGCCACCGTCGAAATGTCATCAGCCAATAACACATCTGAGCCAGATAAAGCACAAGCACGCGCTATCGTATTTTCCAACTCCCTTATATTACCCGGCCAAGACTGAGCACAAAGCTTTTCTACAGCATCAGAAGACAACCTCTTCTGCCCGCTTCCATGACCTCCTTTCTTCCCAGAATTTAACTTCAGAAAATGGCTCGCAAGCTGAGGAATATCGTCCTTCCGCTCCCTTAAAGGAGGAATATGTAACTCCACCACATTGAGACGATAATACAAATCTTCACGGAACCTCCCCTCTGAAACCTCCTTAGCCAAATCCTTATTCGTCGCTGCTATAATCCTAACATCCGTCTGTAAAACATCATTCCCCCCAACACGCGAATAAGTCCCCTCCTGTAGCACGCGCAACAACTTCACCTGAAGACTAACAGGCATATCACCTATCTCATCCAAAAACAACGTCCCATTGTCACACTGCTCAAACCTCCCCACCCTCTTAAACCCAGCCCCAGTAAACGCCCCCTTCTCATGCCCAAACAACTCACTCTCTAACAAATTCTCAGGTATTGCACCACAATTCAAAGCAATCATCTCTCCATGCCTACGCTGAGAATATTGATGCACAGATTTCGCCACCAGCTCCTTCCCCGTTCCACTCTCACCAGTCACCAGCACCGGCGCATCAGTCCGCGCCACCTTACCCACCAACTTCATCAAATCCTGAAAAGCCTGCGAAGAACCTATCACATCGCCCTCCCTAATAAGCTCATCATCACCAGGCTTCACACCATCCACCAACTTACGCCGATCTATCACCTGCCAAGCATCCTCAACCAGCTTCTTCAACTCAAACGTAAGAGACTCTTTCTTTAAAACATCATGCGCTCCCATCTGAGTAGCTCTGATCAACTGAGCCGCCGTAGGAAAACTAGCCGTCAAAATAAACAGCATCTCAGACCAGTTCTTAGCCTTAACCTTTACCTCCTCCAGAACAGATAACCCATCACCCCTATCCTCGTAAGGCGTCAGAATATCTACAATAGCTATCTCAACATCAACTTTCTCAACAATCTGTATCGCCTTCTCAGCAGAATCACACTTCAGCACCCGTATCCCATCAGCCTCTAACTTCTTAGCAGCCCAGTCCAAATAATCATGGTCCTGATTCAATAGTAATAAATATCGATCCATCTCCAAACTTATAATAATTTCCCAAACCTACGATCCCTCGCACTATACTCCCTTAATGCACTCAACAGAGACTCATAACGAAAATCAGGCCATAACGTATCCGTTATCACTATCTCAGCATAACTAAGTTGCCACAATAGAAAATTAGATAATCGCACTTCACCAGAAGTCCTTACCAGCAAACAAGGATCCGGCATATCCGGAGCATACATCGCAGATCCAAACACCTCATTATCCACCTCATCAATGCACAACTCACCATCAGCACAACGCCTCATCAACTGCTTCGCCGCATCCACTATCTCCTCTCTCCCACCATAAGATAACGCCAAATTCATCGTAACCCCCGTATTCCCAGAAGTCACTTCAACTGCATATTCCAACTCCCTCATAACACTCGGCGGTAACTTATCCAGCCTCCCTATCGCCCTAAACCTAACATTATCATTAACCATCTGAGGTGTCTTATCCTTCAAAAACTTCTCTAACAAACCCATCAATGAATCAACCTCCCGCTGTGGCCTATTCCAGTTCTCTGACGAAAAAGCATACAACGTCACAAACTTAATGCCCAACCTCCCGCAGGCCTCCACCACCTTACTCACTGACTCAGCTCCAGCCTTATGCCCAGCTACACGTGGTAAACCACGCCTCTTAGCCCAGCGCCCATTCCCATCCATAATAACAGCCATATGCTCCGGTATGCTCAACTCAGATAAATCAACCACTTCATCCAAGACCGCATCATCTTTCTTTCTCGTAGTAAATTTCATAATAACATATCAAGAACCCGCACAAACATTGCCAAGTTTCAACCACATTGCAAGTGAACAAAAACAAGATCAACAGTTATCATTGACATACAACCAAGCACAACATTACCTAACGTCGCTCAGACAAAAGCGCCGTAATAATACCCTGAAGACTATTCACCTCCTGTGAGCTCGGCCTAGATCGACTATAAAATGATCGTATCTTGCGCATCGTATTCGCCCTCTTAGCCGGATTAGTGAAAAAACCTGCCACATCCAACTCATCCTCCAAACGATGCAAATAATGCTCCAGCTCCTCACGTGAAGCAGATTCCCAACCCTGCTCATAAGTAGTCACCGCAGCACCCCTAGAACTCCACCACTCCCACGAGAACAATAACACCGCCTGAGCCAAATTAAGAGAGGTAAAATCAGGATTCATCGGATAATGTAATAACCGATCAGCGTAAGACATAGCATCATTATCCAAACCCGAAGCCTCTGGACCAAAAAGCACCGCAGCCCTATTCTCCCCACCACTCACAGCACTCGCAGCATGCATCTCATCCGCCGCCTCAGCAGCAGTCACAGCAGGCGTATTAAGATGACGTATCCTAGCTGTAGCTGCATAAACCTGATGGCAATCCGCCACTGCATCAGCAACTGTAGAATAAACCTTAGCCGCCTCAATAACTCGCCTAGCATCAGTCGATGGCGCCACAGCATCAGCATTCGGCCATCCATCACGTGGTGACACCAGCCTCAACTCATCAAGACCACAATTAAGCATCGCCCTCGCACACATCCCTATATTCACAGCCATCTGAGTCTGCACCAGGACAATTACCGGCTTAATAGACACCTCACCAGACATCACCACCTAAATACCACGATTAAACTTAGAAACCTCGCGCTGAGCCTCGCGCATCTCTATCTGGTTTTTCAGCGCATGCCTCTTATCAGCATGCGTCTTGCCCTGAGCCACACCTATCTCCACCTTCACACGCTTATTTTTCCAATACATGCGCAAACAAACCAACGTACAACCCTTCTGTGACGTCAACTGATCCAACTTCAATATCTCAGAACGATGAACAAGTAGTCGCCTCGGCCTCTTAGACATATGCTGAAACCATGGCCCAGCAGTCTCCCACGGCTGAATATCACACCCATGCAAATAGAGCTGCGCCTTATCCACCCTAGCAAATGAATCAGAAATATTAACCTTACCAGCTCGGATAGACTTCACCTCAGTGCCCTTCAGCTCCACCCCTGCCTCATAAGTATCTATGATGTGATACTCATGCCTAGCCTTCCGATTCTTCGAGATCTCATCACTCATGATTCTGCACTACTTAGAAACTAGGCAAATACAGCTACTAAACGCTATCCGCCGCAGTAACAATAATCTTACCCTCAATAATCTCAGTAAGCGCTATATCAGCAGACCCCATAGACGGCATAGCATCTATAAGTGGCGATCTCCCAGAGTTCAACTGGCGAACACGTTGTGATATTATATTTACGAGAACTTGTGGATCAGGAACGATCTTTGCTGCTTGGTCTACGAGGCTACTTTTCATAGGTGATTTTGAGTTTCCTCTCGGCTCATCAGAAGGGTCAAAAGGAACGATATTCGATTTTTCCATCGTGAGTCAGAGATAATTAGGTTTGTATTAAAATTGTGATTTTCGCTGTCAGCGGTAAGCCAATAAACACAAAATCTCACAAACCTCAAGCCTAATGTGTCACATCATCACTGTTTCTAAGCTTTTTTAACTTCCGCAACTTAAACCGAGCCACATTTATCATCACAGTAGCCAACACCAAAAAAGGCACAACCCAACGCACCATAATCAACAAATAATCATTACCCCTCTGCAATTGAGCTATCTCTCTCCGCACATCATCACTAGCACCACCCCCATGCCCATCATCAGAAACACCCAATATAAGCAACCACAGCATCACACCAATCCCCAAAACAAGAACTAAAATCCCCATCAAGAGCAACACAAACCAACGCTTACGCGCCTTTACACCTCCTAAGTCACTCATCCTCACTCTTAGCTAAAGATTCATCACACACTGCCTCATCAAGAGCCGCCCCATTCAGCATAAAACCACTCACCTTCGCTTTACCCCTTGCCTTATCAGACACAACAACTCCAAAAAAAATACACAGAAAACCAACCAAAAAACCGCCTACATAAAAAAACACCACCCCATACATAGGAAAAATATCAGACACCAACCCCCCACCAAATAAAACCCCAATTAAAATAACAAACCCTATAATGATCACCATTGAACCAAAAGTATGCGCACCCACCCTTCCCTTTTTCTCACCATCTATCATCACCTATTAGCCCGGAGGCCATGTCATCTTCCTACCAGCAAGCAAATGCAAATGCAAATGCGGCACCGCCTCACCCCCATCAGCACCATGATTGATAACCACACGGAAACCAGTATCCAAAAAACCCTCCAACCGCGCCACCTCCTGAACCTTCAACAGCAAATGCCCTAAAAGCTCCTTATCCCCAGCCTCAGCCTCACCCACACGCACAATAGGCCTCTTAGGCACCAACAACAAATGCACAGGCGCCTGAGGAGAGATATCATGAAAACAAATACAAAAATCATCCTCATAAACCACCTCCGCAGGAATCTCACGGGCTATAATCTTCTCAAATAATGTCATAACTATTTACAGCAACATAATGAATATCCTTAAAAAATCGACCTTAATCTACTACAAACGCATTTTAATCACCAAAAAACACTAACCCCACTCAATAAATCCATAATCTAAAACCTAAATACGCTTCAACCGGCCAACAAACGCCTTCTCTCTACTCCTGTCAGCCGGAACGTTCCTATACAACGTATCATAATGATAACTGAGCATCTCATCTAATAAATCTCCTAACCCCGCCACATTCAGATCACTACGCTGAAGAAGCTCTACACTCTGCCGTAAAGTATGACCATCTTTAATAGGATAACCAAGATCAGATGACAACTTCTGAAACACCTGCAAATACCTAGGCTCACCCCTAAAATAAACCGCACTCGCAGAACTCTGAGGCGGATGAACTCGCCTCCTAAGCACCAACAATAAAACCACAAGCACAACGAACAACACCAAAACAACCACAACTCCAAACCAAGTTATAAAACCACCACCACCATCATCAAGGTCAGAAACATCAGAATACCCCTTATCATTCAGCTCAGAAGCATCAGGCGGAGACTCACTACCCCCAGACTCAGTCATCATAGTTTCAGAAGGTGGCGTCGTATCATACACCACCCAGCCATAACCATCTAAATAAACCTCAGTCCACGCATGCGCATGCTTTGTACGAAAAACAAATAAATCTGAACCCTTGAAAAACTTCCCCCCAGACCACCCAAATGCAACCCTACTAGGAATACCCAGCTCACGGCAAAGCATCGCTGCAGCAGAAGCATAAAATTCACAGTAACCAACCTTCTCCACAAAAAGAAAATTCTCCAGAGCATTCACCCCCCCCTTATTCTCAATTTTAAGCGAGTAGCTACACTGCGCATTAATCAACTTCTTTAATGCTAACAACTGATCCCCCACAGACAAACTCCTATCCACTGAATCAGCAAACTTAGTCAACTTATCTTGCAAAACAGGATTACTCACACGGCTCAAATAAACACTATGAACCTCACCAGCCGATAAGTCCCCATCAATCTCTAACAAATGATCTAAAACCATAGGCTGAGACCTCACTCGGTAACTATACTGATAAGAATCCTCATCGACACCATTTAACATATACGCATCACTACTCACCTTAGTCACAGATGAAAAATCCGTAGAAACCACAGAATGTAACGACGTCAATAAATTCTGCCCATCCTCATAATAAGGCTGAGTTATCCTATGCTCATACACTGGTAATTTGCCCGCCCCCCGCTCACTCAACCTACCCAGCTCTATATCTCCACCGCCACCCTTCTCCAAGATCAACTTCGTAGGCTCATGAATAGACCACGTCTCACCATCAAAATTAGCAAGCGCAAAAGTACGCAAATACAAACTATACTTCATCAGCTCCTCACGGCTAGCTCCACCCTCCAGACGCATGAAAATCTCAGGCTTATTCCGTAACTTTAAATCAACCTGCTTCGGGTGTGACCTCCTAAAATGCCTATCCCATAACCAATTACCACCCCCCCCTGCGCCCATCTCCTTCGGCGCATCATCCGCCGCACCCCCACCAGACTCATCCTCACTGCTCAGCCAATAAACAGCCTCATCGTGAAGCTCCTCACTAGACTCTGGCCCCAAGGTAAACACCCCCAATAAAAGCAACTCAACACAAAAAATAACCCCACCAATATAAAGATAATCCATCCACTGAGGAACCCGTAAACTACGCAACAAATGCTCATCACCAGACGAACCCGATACACCACGCAAAGGAATCACAGCCATCACCAAGACCAACACCAAAACAGCCTTCACCCAGCTAGGCAAAAAATCCGGCCACCCACTCAAAAGCAAGTAAGCTAAAGTCAGATTAATAAAAAATATGGCTAATCGCATCATAAAGATAAATTCACGCTGTTCGTGATAAGACCGCTTTTGCAGATAACGTTTTCTTAACCGGAAAACGAACCTGCCGTATATCTATAATCTTCGCAGACTCCGGCACCTCAATCAAATCCTTCCAAGAATCAGACCGCATATCAGAAATAATAATCACCTGCTGCCCATCCGTAACCTTATCTAACGCAGACTGAAGCTCGTGTAACTCCGTACCCACCGCCCTCCTACTCTCAGCCAAAATAGTCAGACACTCATAATGCTCTGATCGAGACTTAGACTGCACAGGATGCCAACGCATAAAATCCGCCACAAGCTCAGTCTTTATATTCAAATTCCTAAAATAAGAAACAGCACCAGCTACCAGAGAAATAGCACGCTCAAAAGTATCCTCACGCATCATCTCCCTATGCGCACTATATGAATGAAAAATTAAAACAGCTCGCTCAGGCTCCAAACCAGGAGGATCAAACTCACGCACCCTCAGTGAATGACCCTGCGCCAATGACCGAATAGACGCAGGCCAGTGAATATTCTTCGCAGGGTCACCAGGCTGCCATGGCCTTATACTTCGCGGCTCACCTACACTCTCAACATCAGAATCCTCATGAATACGCTCACACTGACCAGTTACACCATGATCTAAAAGCTCCTCAGGAACTATCTGCCTCGGGTAAACCGTCAATGGCTGACTCACAGCCTGATAAGACGAAAAAATAAATAACCCCAACGGAAAACCAGACACAAAGCGATACGGATGATCCAAACTCGAAAACCTCATCGGAAAACGCACCTTAACATCAGCACTAGATAAAGATCGCGCCGGCACCCAATTAGACTGACTACTCAGCACCGCACCATGAGGAAACCCCACATAAAGCTTCACATAAAACGCATCTAAAAAAGACCGCTTATTCCGAATCACCACATGCGGCTTATAATACTTATTAGAATAACACTTAGCCGGCAAAGATAAATCCACCTCCAACCCCCGTAAATTACTACGCCCTAAAACAAAACTACATAACATCAACACCAACGCAGAAAAACCAAGTGTTATCAATGCCCCATCCGCTAAAAAAATACCAATAACAGACAAACCAACAGCTATGCCAAGACACAAGGCACCGCGCGGAGCTAGTTTAAACGAGAACTTACACATCACAAAAAAAATCACTACTAAGCCACCACCGTCTGCTGTAACGCCTGCTCAATGATATGCTCAGGATCACTACCATCATCACATATCACCCGGTGCCTCATCACATGCGGAAAAACAAACTGAACATGATCAGGTAAAACATAATCAGAACCCTCAAGATGAGCATAAGCCTGTGCCGCATGTAACAAAGCTATAGACCCTCTTACTGAAACCGCATGCGGATTCGCCGCTAACTGCCTAAGTGTCTCACAAAGAGCCACTATATAGCCAGACAACGTATCAGACAACTGAATCGCCAAGCACTTCTCCTGCTCAGCCACAACCTCATCAATACTCAAAAACGCACCCACATCACCCTCCACCAACCTAGCATGCTGAGATAAAATAATACTCTCCTGAATACTTCGCGAAGGCAAAGACATCGGTATAGAAAGCAAAAAACGATCCAGCTGTGGCTCCGGTAAAGGAAACGTCCCCGTAGACGATGTGTCATTCTGAGTCGCTATCACACAAAACGGCTTACCAAGCTCTATCGTCTTCCCATCAATAGTCACCTGAGCCTCATTCATCGCCTCCAATAACGCCGCCTGGACCCTCGGTGAAGTCCGGTTAATCTCATCCGCCAAAAGCAAATTAGAAAAAACCGGCCCAGGAATAAACTCAAACTCACCAATATTCTGCTTATACAAATGATACCCCAATATATCAGAAGGCAACAAATCAGGAGTAAACTGAATACGCTTAAACTCACCACCAAAACATGAAGCAAGCGTCTGAGCTATAGAAGTCTTTCCCACTCCAGGCGCACCCTCAATTAGCGCATGACCCTTAGCTAACAACGCAATAAGCAGTAAAGTAGCTGGCTGTTCCGCGCCCAGAACCTTCTCGGTCAAACGCTGGTGAAGTAATTTAAGTTTATCGACAGGCATAATATGATCCTAAACTCTCTCACCAAATCTCCAACCTGAACAGATTAATTTTCTATTTCATCTCCCTTACTCTCGGGCCTAAATGCAGACACAAACAACAAGAAAGCAGCCACACATATACATGAATCCGCCACATTAAAGCATGGCCAATGATAACCACCAGTAAAAGGAACCACCACATCAATAAAATCAACTACATAACCCTGCCCTAATCGCTCTATAAAAGACAGCTCCTCTATTCCTCGTAACCAAAAACCCTGAAACAAACGATCAATCAAATTCCCCACCACACCAGCTAACAACAACGGCGCAGACCACTTAGAAACACCCTCAAATACATTCTTCCTCCATAAAAAAGGCACCAAAACCAACGCAATCAATGGAACACACTTAAACACCACCGGCGCCCATGCAGAACCATTACCAAAACCAAAAGCCACACCCTGATTGTGCACCCGTATGATATTCAAAAAACCTTCCACCAACGTAATAATACTCTCCCCCTGTGTATCATAAAAAACATCCCCGTTCACAGTCAAAGAAGGCTGCCTAAAATTCAACACAATCCACCACTTAGATATCTGATCAATAACAATCAACGGCAAAGAAAGCTTCAAAAAAAGCGGCAATAGTTTAGTAGGATTCATCATAAATTATCTATTATTTCGTTATCGCTGCCATACACTCCTCAGAACAACAACCTCCGCACCCCTCCGCACATGACTCACAACTAAAATGCTGAGCATTACAGCCATGCTTATTCGCACAGTTAATATAACGTTCACACGGCTCCCCACAATGAACACAATGCGCAATAACACTCGGATTCTTCCTATTCACAGGCACCCCTATCCGTTCATCAAAAACATAGCACTGCCCCTCATAATCCTCACCCTGAACCACCGCATTCTTCCCATAAGTCACTATCCCACCATGCAGCTGACTCACATCCTTAAAACCCTCTCGCACCAAATACCCACTAAACTTCTCACAACGTATCCCCCCAGTACAATACGTCAAAATCTTCTTCCCCTCAAACATCTCACGGTTCTCCCTGATCCATTCAGGAAGATCACGGAAACTCTCAACCGGTGGCAAAACAGCATTCTTAAACCTACCCAGCTTCCACTCATAATCATTCCTCGCATCTATAATCACCGCATTAGGATCAGCCATCGCATCACGCCACTCCTCCGGCCCTAAATAATCCCCCGTCGTCTCATTCGGTGAAAAATCATCATCACCAAGCCCCAAAGTCACTATCTCATCACGTGACTTCACAGATAACTTAGGAAAAACATGCCCCGCCTCTTCATCTATCTTAAACTCCAACCCAGACGTCAAAGGATCCCCCTTCATCGCCTCCATATAAAGCGCACAGCTCTCCACCGTCCCAGACACCGTCCCATTAATCCCCTCCTTACCCACTATCACACGCCCTAACAGCCCCAGAGACTCACAAAGAGCCTTATGCTCATCTCTATAAGCATCAGGATCCGCTATTTCCACATAGAAATAGTAGAGCAATACTCGATATGCCGTATCAGTCATAAAAGGGACTTATCCCATCAAACAGCAATGAGCAATGCTAAAAAAAGAACGAAAAAAATTGAGCCAATTCAAAAACATGAACAACCCAAATTCACCAGAAACAAGCTGCATATCAAGACCATAGACTAGCACCCCAGTTCATCTTATTACCTTGTAGAACACTACCGCTCTGATAAAAAATGCAGAAATACATAAATTTATCCATGCTAAATCCATTCAACTCTATTCCAGAGCTTCAAGAACTAAGTAAAGCAGACCGAAAATCCGCCTTTCAATACGCCCACCTCATGCGACTCAAACATTGGCAATTCTACGCAACAGCCATCACCATACTCGCATTAGGAATCTACATATCCAGCACAACACCAAACAAAACCACAGCTAACATCACCATCGGCCTAACAATAATATCCACCCTCATCATTACCGACTACGTAACAAAACCTATATTCCGTAAACACGCCCTAGAACACATCAACAAACTCAAGCTATCCAGATCCTCCAAAACAAAAATACAGTAAATAACACCTTACATCAAGTAGTCACCCACATCTACTAAACCAAAAATAAATCAAAAAATGAAACATATATTACTAATCACATTCCTACTTATGGGCAACGCATTTGTGCGCAGATAACCTTACCACAGTTTAAAAAAACTTTAAAGACATGAGGACCAAGCTCTTCGCCTTTGACGCCTCATACCATTTGAACGGTTAGAATGGATTGATAGCACAACAAGATAGCAAGAGTAGCAAGAGTAGCAAGAGTAGCAAGGAAAGAGGAAAGCGAATAGTGAACTATACAACTGACGAATAACGAAGCTAATCTTGTTTTATTGTTGTGCACTTCAAAAAATCAGCTCTGCTGCTGTTCCCTAATCTATTAAAACTACTATCAACCCAGAATAACTGTGAAAATGATAGCAGGAGCGGACTACTATTCTGATGAAGCCATAATAAAGAACATCCTTACATTGGCTAACGGCAAAAAACGCGAACTCAAAATGAACGGTGCGAAATATAAATAATTATTAAGAATGCTCATCCCTTTGGCAAAGAAGAAAAAAGATCAATCTACCTTCAAAGAACTAACATGTGAACAAAAAGAAGGCATCATCAGATATACTAAACATAACCATACCAAAACAGTCAGCCAGCCCAACACACCAACTAACGCTGCTTCTTATTCAAATCAAACGTCACACCACAATGCATACAGCGAATACATCGCTTAAAAATTGCCGTCAAAACAGCAGTAGATGCATAAGAAAAAGGAAATATCTTATACGCATTCTTATGCTTATTCGATTGCGTGTTAGACATATGATTAGCCCTGCACAATGGACACCGAGTAGCCTTAGCTGCAAATAAAAACATCAACCTCATAAACAACCAAAACACCAACAACGCTATCGCTAAATAAATCACCTTCGGCAGCTTCAACCATACTCCATAACCAAAAATACCCAGAGCCAATAAAACCAACACCATCGCCATCAGCCAAACCAAAGATGCCCTAACATAAGGCCACTTCCTTATTACACTATGAGCATTTCGCCTTCTGTGCGGCGATTGCCCCTGGATCAAACCACCTCTCCTAGGTGCTGGATGCTGCATCTTATGTGTTCTAATCTTATTCTTTATCGGCATACCAAGTAGTAATAAATCTATTATTGAGTAGTAGAGTGATAAACCACATCGTTGATCAATGACCGATACTCCCCTAACAAATACAATGAACCAGTAATCAATATCGGCAAATCCTCCCCCTCAGCAATACGTAATGCATCCGCTATACTAGCCGCAGACATCAACCGCTCATCATCAAAACCAGAACACTCTACAAAATCATCATACCCTATCGTGCGCGGTGAATCAATAGGTGTAAAAATAATGCGCACAGCTATCTGCTCCAAGTTCCCTAAAACCCCTGCCAGATCCTTGCTCTCTATCGCCCCAAATACTACCACCGGCTTAACATCACCATACTCCTCCCTCCAAGTCTTAACCAATACCCCAGCCGCATGAGGATTATGCGCACCATCAATCACAGTCAATGGAGCCTCACCAGTAACCTCAAACCTACCCGGCCACTTCACACCAGCTAACCCATCCTTCACAGAATCATAGCGCAGCTCCACTCCAAGCTGATTCAGTGACTCTAAAGCAAGCGCCGCATTCTCTCGCTGATGCACACCAGCTAAACCTACACTATAAGCCATCTCAGGCTTATCCACCACAGTCAAAGGTGCCCTCATCCTATTCGCCCTCTCAGCTATCACACCCAACGCAACTCTATCCTGAGTAGCAGCAACCACAGGCACATCACTAACAATGATCCCAGCCTTCTCACCAGCTATCTCCTCCAACGTCTCACCAAGCCACTGCGAATGATCCATCGCCACAGGCGTCAAAACACACACATCCGCAGGCACCGCCGTCGTTGCATCCAGCCTTCCACCCATACCAGTCTCTAAAACAATCAACTCCACCTCCATATCTCGGAAAAACCTCATCCCCATAACCAAAACTATCTCAAAAAAAGTCGGATGCTCAGCCCAACTACTCACCAAATCCCTTATCTCCGTCAAATACGCAGCCGCCACCTCCTCAGAAATCATCTCACCATGAACCCTAAACCTCTCACGAAAATCAACCAAATGCGGAGACGTAAACAAACCCGTCCTCAAACCATGCGCACGTGCCACAGAATCAATCAAAGCACACGTTGAACCCTTACCATTCGTACCCGCAACATGAATCACCTTAGTCTCACGCGCAGGATAAGCCAAAAACTGAGCCAACAACTTCTCTGGTGCCTCAAGCCCTAACTTAATCCCAAAGTTCTGAGTAGAATACACCCACTCAATGGACTCAGAATACGTCATCACACCCAGCCCCTACTTAAGCATATAATCCAACAAACTACCCAGACGAGCACGTAACTCCCTACGCTCTACTATAGAATCTACCAAACCATGAGACAACATAAACTCAGCAGTCTGAAAACCCGGAGGTAGATCCTGGTGAGTCGTCTCCTTTACCACGCGCGGACCAGCAAAACCAATCATACACTTAGGCTCAGCCAAGTTCACATCTCCTATCGTTGCAAATGATGCAGTCACACCACCAGTCGTAGGATGCGTCAAAACAGATATATAAGGCAACCCAGCATCAGATAACTTAGCCAGTGCCCCACACGTCTTAGCCATCTGCATCAATGAAAGCATCCCCTCCTGCATCCGCGCTCCTGATGACGATGAAAATATTATCACCCCACACTCATCAGAAATCGCCCTCTCCACAGCTCGCGTTATCTTCTCACCCACCACCGAACCCATAGATCCCGCAAAAAACTTGAAATCCATCACAGCTATCATCGTCGGCTTCCCATGAATACTAATCTTCCCAGTTACCACCGCATCATTAAGACCAGTCTTCTCCCTCAGCATATTAATCTTCTCACCATAATTAGTGAAATTTAACGGATTCTCAGAATACAACGTCGCATCTATCTCCTCAAACGTCCCAGGATCAGCCAGCATATCTATTCGCTCACGAGAACCCAACAAAAAATGATGCCCACATTGCTCACATACCTGATGGTTCTGCTTCAGATCAAGAACATGCAGCATCTTACCACAACCTGGACAATTCTTCCACAGATCGTTCGGCATATCCTTCTTTTTATTTTGTCTAAGACGAGGTCTTTCAAAGATTCCCATATCGTTTACTCAATTTGTTTTCAGCACTCTAGCCACGTAAAACTGTTACGACAACTATGTTTTCAACTTTTGGAAAATTATCCCGTAAAATACGTGCACATTCCTCTGACGTAGAACCAGTAGTAAAAACATCATCAATGATAATTATCGACCGATAACCACCCAAATCCCCCCTAACCCTAAACACCCCCCGCAAGTTCCTCAGCCTCTCACCCCTCGTCAACCTCGTCTGCGTCACCGTATAATAACGCCTCCTCAGTAATCTCAGCGCCGGAATACCCGTCTGCCTACTAATCTCACGGCTCAAAAGATCCGCCTGGTTAAACCCTCGCCTCAGCTCCCGCCGCCAATGCAACGGCACAGGCACCATCACAGGATCAGGTAACCCAGAAAAACGCTCATCCCCATACAAAACCTCCGAACAAAACTTCGCCAAAACCCGCACCAAATACTGACGCTTACCATACTTATAAGAAATAACCATCTCCCTATTTTCAGCCGTATTCTTCAAAGCAGACTTCGCAAAATCAAAAGAAAAATCCAACCCCCTACAATTCGGACACACAGGATTCTCAGAAAAAACCCCCTCAAAATCCTCCCCACACACTCCACAATAACCATCACTAATCCTACCCGCCCCATAAAAACAATCATCACAAACCAACCTCTTACCACCCAAAAGCTCACCACAATGAAAACAACTACTCGGATAAACCAAATCCACAAACCCAGACACCAATCGCCGTAACCACACCACTAGAGCAATGACTTCTTAGGCTTTAAATACAACCACACCGCCGCACCAGTCAAACTCACAAAAAACAAAGGCACCAACCCCTCACGTATATCACTACCATACAGCACCGGATTCGCAGCACCCGTATTATTCGTCAGTGCCAGATACACCTTCAGCGTAAACACCCACCCAGCATGCAAACCAATAGACATCCACAAATAACCAGTCTTCAACCTCGCATAAGCCAAAACCACACCCACCACAAACAATGTCAAAAACACTCCTATAAACTCCTCCGGATGAATAAACTTCTCACCAATCTGCCCCAATAACCTAAACCCAGCATCAGCAGCCCCACCATCCTCTATCTCAGCACTACCCCTATAAGGCTTCAAAAAATGCACCAACGCAAAGAAAAAAGACAACCCTATCACCGTCCCTCGCTCACTCAAACTACGTAACAACAAAGCAAACAACACCCCCCTAAATAACCACTCCTCAACCAAAGAAGCACCCACCGCAGGACTAATCGCCTTCACAAGAGCCCTCCCAGGAGACGCATCAGAATCAATCACAACCCAACCCAACTGATGCACCACCAAAAAAAATAACCCCATATAACCCATCGCATACAAAAAACCCACAAACATATCCTTCCACCCCTGCCACCTAGGATTAATTCGCTGCCTAAAAGGCAACTTTATCTCATTCCTATTATCCCGCAACGTCCTAATAAATGGATACAACAAAATCACAGCCACCCCCATCAGAACCCTATTATAATAACGCGCCAGATCAGCCCTCGCCATACTCCCCTTTATAGAACCCATCACTCCATCACCAGAACCACCCGCAGAAAACTCTTTACCCCACACATAGACAGAAGGAGTCAGCGCCGCCGCTATCACCAAACACATCACCACAAAAAGAAAGAGTCGCGTCAGCTCATTTTTAAAGAATAATTTCACAGCAAAAACCTAACAACAACTCCCCCCACCTGTCCAGACGTATCCCAGCTTAACAAAACAAAAAATAAACCACCCACATTTCACTATCGCCAGCCTTGCCAACCACCAAAGATTCAAGTACTACACCACCATAACAAGCTCATCATTATAATCTGCACCACACACGAACCATGAAATCACTCATAAAAATTCAAGCAGCACTATTACTCTCCACCACCCTGCTAACAGCTCAGCAACCAACAACGCCAGAATCACCAGCTCTCAAACCCACTGCCATCACACAAGCTGTTAAATCTAACAAAAAAGACGAAGCACTAAAAATAGCACAACAACTCATCGAAGAAAAACAAGACATCGCAGACGCTCTATTCAAAAGCGCCACCACATACATCGCTAAACAACAACTCGAAAACGCAATACCATTCTTCCAACTCCTCATCAAAAACTTCCCAAATTCACCAAAAACCAGCCCAGCTCGTGCCGAACTCCTCGGCTGTTACTACAACCTCAGACAACTCGAAAAATCCATCTCACAAGCACAAGCCAACCTCCTCGCAGAACCAAAATCAAAATGGACAGAATACTGGTCATTCGTCATCGCACAAAGTAACTTCAGACTCTGGAAATTCAAAAAAGGAGAAACTCTACTCAAAGAATTCCTCACAAAATACCCATCAGGCCAATACTCCAAATTCGCCAAAAGAGCACTCGCCAAAATTAACCCAAACTACGTCACCAACTCAGACGGACTCGTAAAATACAACGGCAGACTCAAAGACGATATCCGCCTCCAAGCTGCCATCAACTCACTACCTCAAGACATCGAAAACGGATACAAAACACTCAAAAAACGTCTCGGCGTCGACCTACCCAAAGACACCAAAATCCTCTACTACTTCGAAGACGAAAAATACGGAAAAAAATCAGGAGTCAAAGCCTCCACATACACCGTAGCCATAGATTACAAACCAGTCGTCCTCATGAGATTCTACACCGCATTCGTAGCATCACAAACCACCAGCTACAGATACACAGTCACACACGAACTCAAACACGCAGGATTCAGAGTCCTCATGGGTCAAAACTACGACAACCTTCCAGCATGGATCAAAGAAGGACTCGCCGTCTACGGCGCAGACGATGTCCAAACCAGACTACAAAGCGTCCTCTGTAACCAAATCTCTGGCGGCAAAGACCCCATGACCACTCTCAACGGTATCGACAACACAAAACACACCACCACAGACTACATGGAAAGCTCACTCGCTTTCGAATGGCTCGAATCAAAAAAAACAGGCAACGTCAAAGCATTCTGCCAAGCTATCATCAAAGGCCAACACTACAAAAAAATCTGGGCAGAACTCGCAGGAACAACCTACAAACAAGCCATCACAGAAGCTAACAACTACTGCACTCAACGCGTCAAATCAGAAATAGGAACCAGCCTCGCATCATTCCAAGAACTCCACAAAGCATACCAAAAAGCACTCAAACAAAACCCAACAACACTAAAAAATTGGCTCGACCATGGCGGACGAAAAAAATTCAACCAATGGCTAATAGACAACCCACAACACCCAGCAACACCATTCGCCAGATTCTCCCTCGCACACGCCTCCATACAGTCAGGTGACGGAGAAACAGGACGTAAACAACTCAAACACATCCTCAAACACGACAGCATGCGCTGCTCACTACTAGACGATGCCCAGCTCTGGATCGCACTCTCATACCACTACGCCAAAAACACAGCAAACGCCAAACAAGAATTCGGCATCCTAATCCGTGACTTCCCCGCATCTCACTCAGCCAGACAAGTCACCGGCAAATTCCCACCCGCACCACCCATCACCAAACAAAAACAAACACCAAAATCTAAACTCACAACATGGTTCGAAACATCCATCAAAGGCAAAAACAAAACCTTCCCAGCACACACCAACCATAACAAAAACCTCAACGCACTCCGCAAAACAGCACTACAAGCCTACAAAGCAGCCACCACAAACCTCGGCAAACAAAACAAATTCACCCTCCTAAATGACTTCACAAAAGGCATCACAAAAAACCCAAAAATCAAAACATCAAAATTCAACATCGCAAAAGGACTAAACATGCCATACTGCGTCGTAAAACGCGGAAAAAGACCAACCAACGGCTGGCCACTCGCCATCTGCATGCACGGCGGAGGAGGCACAGGTGACAAACTCCCTCACCCACACGCATGGCCCATGAACACCAAAGAATGGCATACCCAGATCAAATTCTCACTCCAAGTATACCCAGATAACATGATATACTTCATCCCCCGTATGGTCGATGACAACCAAGGAAGATGGTGGAAAGAATTCAACCACACCGCATACACAGAAATGATCCGCCACGCCGTCCTATACTGGGACGTAGACCCAAACCGTATCTACATGCTAGGAATTTCAGAAGGCGGATACGGCACAGAAACACTAGCATGCCGCTACCCCACTCCATACGCAGCCGCTAACGGAATGGCATGCGGATCAGGAACATCCATCCACACCGAAAACCTACGTAACCTACCATTCAGAACAGACGTCGGAGAAAAAGACACCAGCTTCAACAGATACCCAAATGCAGTCATAAAACACCAAATGCTTGCAGACTACCGCATGGAAGACCCCAGCGGATACCTCCACCACCTCGAAATCCATAAAGGCAGAGGCCACGGAATCGACTACAGAAAAGGCCCCAAATGGCTCATAGACAAAACGCGTAACCCACACCCACACCGCATTACATTCACACTATTCCAGCACGACGGAATCAAAAACAAAGGAGCATACTGGATAGAAGCAATAAATGACCTCAACAAAAAAATCATCAAACTAGACGCCAACATAGACACCAAAAACAACACCATCCACATCGCAGCCACAGCAAGCATCAAAGACGAAGCAGTCCAGTCCGCTGACTGGCAACAACCACTCAACGACCCAGGTGATTTCACCACCGCAAAAGGACTCAAGCTACGCCTCTGGCTTCACGAAAAACTACTCAACCTCAACAAGCCAATAAACATCCGCATCAACGGCAAAAAACTCCCCCCCATCAGCGTCTCACCCAGCCTAGAAACCATGAGCAAAAGCCTCATTCACTTCGGCGACCCAGAACGCATCTACCCCGCACACACAGACATCACAGTCCCATAGAAAAAGCTCCTCCCCATTCTAAATAAATCAAAATAACCATATACCCTTATCTCAAAGTGGCATACTCACCAAACACATTATAATTCCATAAATCAAATCTATCACGATCTAAAAGTTCAAAATACCACAACCCATAAGCGAAGCCAAGTAACACCCTCAACAAAGCCCCAGTATTTCCCACTATAACATCATACTCACTGAAAGATACTTGGATATTGAGAAGCGTAAACCCCAATCGCTGGATAGACACACTCATCGCCGCAGATAGAATCATCCCAGCCTATCACCCCATAATTTTCCACGTCGTAGTTCTTATCAATAACTCCCTGCGCGACTTGCACCCGGTGAAAAATAGCAAGCTCAGGAAGCAGGAGACTAAAGTCTGGATTTGCTTTCTCAAGTTCATCATAAACAAAATGTTCCAAACTTTCGAACCACTCTAGTGGAGTCATCAATTTTTCAGCCCAGCACTAATTAACAAAATCTCGGGACCCTAAATCCAACGAGCATCTGCACAACAAATATCCAACATCCCTCCTCCAGTGTAAATAATAATTCTAAATTCCACAATCTCAAATCCATAACGCCATAAACCATTACCGAAGCTAGGTTAATTTCTCAAAGACTACGTATAGCCATCTACTAAGTAAGGACGATCTTGAATACTTAGTTGAAGGATATAGTCATCATTAAACTTAACTAAAAAGCGCCTTAGTGGAGTGGCTACAACCGTCCATTCTGCATGTTCAAATGTTTTTTGCCTTTCATTTTTCGCTTCTCCTCCCACTTAGTACCTAGGATTATTATTAGGATAACTGCTAATGGATGTGTGATGAATAAAGACCTAGTATGTATTTAGCTATAATTCCATATTTCTAGGCTTACTTCTGTTATCTTGCCGTGATCTGAGAAGTAATATCTTCCTTCCTCAATATACCCGTTCCCGGATGAACCTCCATACACGATGCAACCAATAGCAAAAGCCATGAAGTTCAAAACGCATAGAACAAGTATGGCTGTGGCTATTTTCATATTGACTGATTTTGGTAGTGTAAATATTTGTCTGTAAAAGTTACTAACTGAAGCCTGCCTTGCTGGCAGACACCTTACACCCTTTTCTTGGGTTGCAGGCATCCGTTCAAAACTTTCTAATGAAGTTCTAACACAACCAGAGCAAAGTAATGAACGAACAAACACAAGATACACAAAACAACGTCATCATCAATATGCTTCTCGCAGATGAATGTGTATAATTTGTCTTGTTTCTTAATTGTAAAAAACCGATCTGCAATTTTAACATTCAATCGAGACAGTGGAAAATATCGTGGTAGAAGAATGATCTACGGAGGGCGTAAAGACATTCGCCATGCACTCTATATGGCTGCCTTATCAGCCACGAGATACAACCCAATACTCAAAGAATTTTACCATAGATTACTAGCAAATGGGAAGCCTAAGAAGCTCGCTCTCATTACTCTAATGAGAAAACTTTTATCTTACCTCAACCTGCTCATAAAAAGACACTTACAGAAAATTGAAGCGAGATAATCAATCTTTATTCAAAAGACAGTTGCTGTCTATATGCAGTTTTGCGCTACAAGTTAGAGTTGTGGGGGCGGAGCTTGTGGCGCGGAGTATTGGAAAAAGAATGCGTAAGCCAAATCTAAGGCCTGGCGCGATGCCTGCTCATTCCTTCGCACAACGCGTGTAATGCCCAGCAAATGGAACGAGCTTTGCGAGAGGAATGATCCCGGTGATGAGAAGGGGTCCCCTTTGGGGTAGTGTCTCAGCATGAGCCTCCCATAGGGAAGCGAAAGGGTGCGTGGTATTACACTCGTTGTGCGATGGCATGATAGCAGGGAGCGTGACAGGCCTTTGGGGTGCGGAGTGTGGCGTGGAACCGAGTGGCTATTTGAGTCTGAACACCTAAAACTAAACTTAGTTCATTTGGTCGACTCCAATTTACCTAGCCACTTCTGCCCCTCTTTGGTTTCTCTACACCATGCTTTTGCCTGAGTGACAGAACTGGGATGACCCATCATTAAATGAGTCGCGATCCATACACCCGATGCCAAAGTGTTTTTGCCCAGCCAAGCGGCTAGTGCTTTTTTCTCTACTGCAGACTTTGGCATTTTTGCGAAGTCAGCATGACCAAGACCTAATTTCAACACTCCTTCCTTCAGCAATTTTGAAGCTTCATTCTCATCATGTTCTTTTATTGCAGAACCACTGACACTTTCTCTTTTTATAGAACTCAAGGCGCGCTCAGCCTTGTCTAATAATTGCTGCCTAAAATCTCCATCTCCTAAACACCAACCTCGCTCTAGTTCACTATAGCTCTTCCCGGTTTCAGCTCCCTTTGCCTCCAGGTATTTCAAATAAGATTCTCTACCCAAAGCATTGTCTTTAAAGCTATATGTCCCCAATAACCGGCTCACCTCTAACCATTTTGGACGCTTCATTTCCCAACTACTATAGGCTGGAAGACTGCTCCAAGGATAGTCTTGTAGTGTTTCCCATTTCTTCCCTTTTCCTATCATCTTTGCTCTTGATGGATTGAGGTGGATGTAATCCGCTACTGTCTGAAAGTAGCGACCCTCCATCGGATCTGCATTGACTAGTTGCGCTTTGTAGCGACCTTGAAATAAATGCCCTCGTCGCTTCATCCATGCATTGACTCGCTGGGTGTAGGTTCCTTGTAGCCACTTCATACCTGCTACTAAATTTGCTTCAGGCGTCTCGATCAAAAGATGATAGTGATTACCCATTAAAACATAAGCGTGAACTATCCAACCCGTTCTCTGGCATGTCTCATTGAGAACTTTAAGAAAGCTCTCTTGACCCATTTTCCCAAAGAAAATCTTATCGCCGTTATTACCTCGGCTCATCACATGGTAAAATGCCCCTGCAAATTCAATACGTATTTGTCGTGCCATGCATCCTTTTAACCATCAACAACATCTACGTCAATTATAAATTATAGGACTGACCCCTTTGCTTTTACCTCCCCTTTGCTTTTACTTAGCTACGACATATACGACAGCTCGTTCTTACGGTGAAGTAATTTCAAAGGGTGCTACGTTAAGCGCTTACCCTAAAACATGTCAACCAACAGCATCAATAGGTGCTACGTTAACCGCTTACGCTTTTACGTTAAGCGCTTACGGTGCTAGCTATTTTTACCTATCTTTAAAATAGTAGGGATTTCTTGATTAATAGTGGATTGATCATACTCTACTACACCACTATCCTTCAACACCAAAAGAAATAACTCAGACTCTACTTTTATCCATAATTCAGGTGCATGAAGACTATCTTTACTAAGAAAAATAGGATCTTCCTTATTAATATAAATGTAGCTTGCCTCAGAGTGTCCTCCAGTAGGGAAATTAATGCGAACTATTATCTTACCATCACCCTCAATTATATTTACTTTTACATTATTCTCATAAAGAATTGTGTCGCCTATATCACATTCTATATAATTATCTATATTATCATCAATACATAAAGAGAAAAATACTAAACCTCCTAAAATTAAGAATAGGTATAGTATATACCGTTTATGGACACTCTGCATCTTCTTCATAATTACCTTGAGACGTATTCTTACAATGCCATTTATTACTAGGATTCCTATTACCTCGTGTTATTCGGCCTTTCACACAAGTGCATTCAACTACTATATGAAGACCTGATCGTTTTTTGCAAGGAATAGGAATTTCAATTT